>JAATVR010000230.1 GCA_014523665.1 Nitrososphaerales archaeon TH526 | reverse complement strand
TTCTACCTATGTCGTACTAATCGGATTCAGACACGTTGTCACACTTAATATTTTCATTGTACCTACCTAGGACATCGGAAACAAGCTATAAAGCTGGATTTGTATATCATATTATGTGTATTTAACGCATTTAGACTTCAAAACTTTATTTAACTTCACAGGCGGTAATTGCTATCAGTTGTAAATAACTTCATACCCATAATAGTCTCCTCTTAATATGCCCTCATTCTAGCATTGCATAATCATGTTCATTGCCCTTCCAGTCTTCTCCCCTTATGATATAATTTTATTTTCAACACAAAATCTTGCCCTATCTATTAACACTGTTGATTCATACTCTTGTATATCACGCAATGCTTTTACTAGTTCATCGTTTTGGTATTCTATTGTTTTAGTATACTTGTTGAAATATTCATTGATTTCATTTGTTAGAAATGACCTTAATTCAGCAGTAACTTCGTCTTTGCTCTCTTCAATGGTATTTTCTTCGACGGTATCGTTGATCCAACTTGGCTCTTCTTTTGAAGCGTATCGGTAAAATGCTTTCAGCACCTCCTTTGCTCTTTGTTCCCAATCCATATTTCTGTCAGTTAGTAATTCTATGTGTTCTCTCAGATAGCTTGCGGCAAAATCACCTAAGATTCCGAGGACATCTTTACTATCCTCAAACCATCTTTCAAATTTTTTGGAGTCCTCTTCTTGGTGAGCATCGTTTTTGTCGAAATATATACACCTCACCCGCCTTTTAAATCCCGTATCATTCTCGGGAGGTGGATAATTGCTAGTCAGTACAAGGGGACTCAGAGCTGATATGTTGACATAATTTCTGTAGTTCTCGATCCTTCCTCTTGCATTAACATTCTCAGCAGCATTTTTCATCATTTCTAAAATATTACTGTATCTAAGATCAGATAATGACTTTACTTCATTAATTACTCTTGGATACGTGTCTCTGGACACAACCTTGCCAAATCTTGCTTCACTATTAATATTTGTGAATCCTAAAAGGTACTCATCTCTTGTCTTTAAATCATATATTCTCCATACTGAAAGTATAACCTTGCCAAGAGTTGTCTTGCCAGCATTAGACCATCCATATAGGTATAGGAACGGAATCCACTTGTTGTTCTGTTTCAGAATGTAAACAAAGGGGGCGATGATTGCCCATTTGATTATAATGGAAAATACTCCTGTTCTCCACCTTGTGGATAGCTCTTCAAGTAGCGATATACAGAACTTTATTTTCTCAATATCATTCCCTGAATATTGACTTAAATTCAAAAGTGAGGAAGAGGAGGAAGCTAAAAGCGGTACTGGTAACGGGAGTTGACTAGTTTCATTTGCAATGAATAAACCATCAATTATGTAGTAACCTGGAATAGTTACTTTATCGTTTATTACGGCCATTCCGGTACCTTCATATGCCGAGATAATAGCGGATAAGGCATCATGGACTGCAGATTTCCTTAAGATCCTATTTCTTAATTGTAATTCAGCAACAATATCATCAAAGCTTACTGGGCCTATTTTCAAAATTTTTTTACCAGAACTAGGGACAAACGTTATTTCATATTTTCTTGTCTTGTCTATCGGGTTATCATATATTATTACCTGACTAGGGAAAGCATCAATTATGATATTTTCAAGTTCTAGCATATAAACAACCTCTACTACTTCTCCTGTTTTATTATCTCTAATCTTGTTTTCGAAGATCATAGCTGAAATTACATTTTTGAAATGGGAACTCGTAAGTATCAATTTAATTGGAAAGTCAAAAGAAGTTACTTTGTAAATATACTTAGAGAGTAACCTTTTTGCTTCTTCAGGAAGTATATTATCAGCTTCCTTTCCCTCACTGTTTTTTTTACTGCGTTCATTTAGACTTAGTTCTAGTACTTCATGGATTTCATTGATAATATCCTGAACCTTTTCATCAGGTTTTTCCTCTTTTTGAGTGTACTGTTGGCTTAGTATTATTTGCCTTAAGATAGATATTCCAGTAATGCTATCCGGTCCCTCTCTCTCTGCCTTTTCATAGGTTAATAAAACAGTGGAAACTCGTTGCGTGCTCTCTTCATCATTATTGTCAGATACGATTCGTTGTATAATAGAAATTGCACTTTGCTTCGAAAAGCCACTCTTGTAGAGTAGGCCTGTGATTCCAAGGACAATACTATTTCTGCATCCCTTATTGTATAGTGGAGCTATTATTTTGGATAATCTAATAGTTTGTCCCTCGTTTAGATTTTTAGAATTTTCTATATTTACTATTTCTGACAAAGGATTATCATTAGGTGGAGTAACAGGGAGATGTTCATGTATATCATCGCCTAAGTTGCGAAGACATTCACTTAAAATCTCTATCAGAAGTTTGTACAATCCGTCCAGTTGCCGTACCTCAGTAGGTTCAATACATTGATATTGGAAATTTTCATCATCTCTATGCCTAGAGGGAGGTAGTGTAACTAAGTGCTTTTCAGTAATAATCTCAAATTCTCTTCTTTCGATGCAACTTGAAGATAGGATTTGTTTGCATGAAAAGTCCTCCTTCCAATGAATATGGTATCCGTACTTTTTTCTTGTCTTTACAGTATAAGTTATCTTCGAAAGGAATTCAAACAAAGAATCGAGCTCATTTCTTTCTGAAGCAAATGAGTTGAGTTTAATAAATGACTTTACCCTTTTATTCTTCATTATCTTCGGAGATTTCAGTAGCTCGTATACATAATCTGAATCGATATCTAAAGTCAGGTCATAATTATAGTCTCCGGAATAGCCCGTTATTTTTGCTACATTATTAAATTTCTGTTGATAAAAGGGGTCAGCAAGCTTCTCTTTTGTCCAGAATTTAGGATGATTCTCCATAAATCCAAACCATGAGCGTTCATGATTACCAGATGATGCCAATCTATTGTTCTCCTTCTCAATCCTGACAATATCTTCCTCAATTAGCAAGCGGGGAGTCTTGCCATCGTTTAATAATGGAACTAGCTTATTGTGACCAGCATTTAAAAGATCGATCAGATCTTTAGAATCTATATGCTCTTTCATTCCAATTCGCCTCAGACGAGATCAATTTTATCCTATAAGAGAAAAATTTATCTAGGCGTTTAATATTATTAGTAACGTTCATGCTTCGTGGAGGTCTCCTTGAAACATGTGCGAAAGACGGTATTGGCTACAGGTTCCCCAACCTTTTTCTAGACATTTAATTCCATCATCCTCCACAACTTTCAATTCTCTGCTTTCTCCACAACTATCTTGTTTTTTTCTTCATAAACCTTGACGAAGTTTCCCTTCTCCAAACCCAGGTGGAGAGCATATGATTTTGGCAGCACTATCGAAAGAGATTGATCTCCCACAAGTCCATAGACTTTTCGATATTCTATATCTTTCACAATCTTCTTGCCACGAACACTTTTTATATTATAGATAGGTACAAAAGGGGGCATTGACAGACCCTAACAATCTTCTAGTCGTTTTGAAGTCTTTAGATGCCCTAAATCAAAACATCACTTCAATTCAAACGGAAATACTGGAGTATATTTGTATTCATCCAGTTAGTTCAGCGTACCAAATGTACAAGAGAAAAGCACTATCAACCACAAATTACCGATTTATTCGTAAAAATATTGATGATCTGGGTAAGAAGGGTTTTATCCATAGATATAAAATTGAATTCTCTCGTAAGGCAAAGATATGGAAATTGGCAACAGCCGGTAAGGAGTGGGGAACAAGAAGAGCAGTTAATTCTTGAGCATTACCAGCAGGGAAAGACTACTGTATAAGAAATAGATTCAAGCAAAAAATCCTTAGAGCAGAATTATATCCTTAATCTCATATTTTTTATGTGCTAAATTTATGGGAACATCCAACGAAAGTTCTCGTTCCATAGCCCCTTTGTACCATATTGCTAATTTGTCAAGTACCAGTCCCAAATCTATGCCAAGTCTTTCGATTTCTATCGCTCTAATATTCTGAGTGTACTTGATACATAAATTTGAGATAAATGTGATCATATTTAGACTAAATTTTAGGGTAATTGAACAGATATCATCTTGATTAACTTCGTTAATAAACTTGGTATATAGTCTCACTGACGCTAACTCAGTTTGGAAGTCAATCTCTACTGCCCCGTCCTTAAATTTAGTTTTATACCCTATTAAGTTTAAAAGGTTTTTCAAGTAATATGTATCAACATCCTTTAACAGTTTTTCGGTTATTTTATTTGCTACATACTCAGCAACTGATCTTTTCCCCCCTCTGGCTGCCTGCGTGAATTCGTTTGTTTTTTGATACCAATTACAAACATCAGCCACACTATCAAGTTTAAGAAATTGCTTATTATCCTCAAATGCTTGACGAAAGAATTGTTTAAATGTATCATTTATGCGTTCGTATGGATCAAGTCTGTGACTGTATGAGATGGCCATTCTTAATCTATACCTCCTTCAACTCTCACCTTGACCTCTGAAAGCGGTGGTTTTCTACTTCTTAGTTTGTTGATTACTAATACGACTATAATCAAACTTCCGAAAACAAATAGCCAAGGGGTAATATTACTCATAAAAGGATTGATAATTGTGGAGAACCAATCCCCAGTACTACCAAATTCTGTTGTCAGTTCAACTTCTCTATTTTCGCTAGGCGGAGCAGCAGTAGTCATAATAGTAATCTGTTTAGTTGTCGGGTCACTTTCGTCTCCATCGGCGGTTCCAACTACCAATGAAAACGAAAGAGTAGTTGGATTAACGACTGATGGTGAATTCAAAGATATAATTGCATTGTTATCATCGATCAAGCCTACTGCTAAAAATCTATCTGTACTACTCCAATGATAGCTAGTAATTTCGCCGCCATCTGGGTCATAACTACCGCTTCCATCTAAACTAAATACTTCTCCTGCTTTTACTGTATCAGGTCCAGTAATAATGGCGATTGGTATCTCAGAAGATACATCAGTGTCGGTACCATTTCCTACGTTTACCGTAGCAGTTGCAAGACTGCTGTCTTGTAGACCATCATTTACTACGTAGCGAAATGAATCTGTTCCAACATAGTTCTCGGACGGTGTATACACCACAGTAC
>JAATVR010000229.1 GCA_014523665.1 Nitrososphaerales archaeon TH526 | reverse complement strand
AGCGGGCCCGTCGGGATTCGAACCCGAGACAGCCGGATTTCTTTCATATGTTAAAAGTCCGGTACTCTACCTGGCTGAGCTACGGGCCCACTTTACAGTTAGCCTTTGCATGGCTATAATTTAATCATATACTAATGAGAAGATGAAACCAGGGATAAATCGTTGGCTCATCTACATTGAACGGAATTCCATTTTTTTCATATTAGAAATTAACAAGCAAAACGTTTTTAATTAGTATTTCAGATTCACTGCTTGAGTTTACGTGCCCGGGTAGTATAGAAGAGCTGCGTTCACAAGCTCTGTAAAGTCCGGTCTAGTATGGGGGACTGTCACTCCTTCGACCCGGGTTCGAATCCCGGCCCGGGCGCCTAACACTTGTCCTAGCTTTGTTCTAACACTTGCAAAAATTCTTTATTTTTTGCAGCAATAAAAGATATCCTATTATCGAGTGACAGATCCGAATCAAGAGACTCACCTTGAGGGGTAAATAATGTCCCCCCAGCCTCCGTTGCAATCAAATATCCAGCTGCCAAGTCTGTTACTCTAATCTTGCCGCGAAGATCCATATACATATCAATTAAACTCCGAGCAAAAAAACACAATTCAAGTGCATTTGCACCCAAATGTCTAACATGCAAACACTTCGAAATGATCTTTGACAGTTTTTCAATATTAGTATTATTCATTCCTGAAATGTTAACTCCGACGACAAGCTCGCTCTGACTCTTGGCTCCTCTATTAGCGTCATCCAAATCAATCTTCAATCTGAACCCGTTCATTGAAGCTCCCCTATTTATGGAAGATTCGTATACATCTCCGGTATTCAAATCAATTATAACGGCATCACTCACTGAACTTAACCTATATTGAGTAGCATACCCAAGTGAACAGCACGAAAATGGAATCCCGCGCGTGGCATTTGTCGTTCCATCTACGGCGTCCATGATTAAGTAACCATCACCACCTTCGATTGTACCGCACTCTTCTCCAATAACTGTCGGCCTAAACGAGTGCTTTTCAATCGTATTGAGTACAGCTTTTTCAGCCACCAAATCTATTCTCGATGACAGGTCACCACCCGCTCCTCTTCCAAATGTCACAGCGCTTTCTGGCCTCCCAATGAGATTTCTTGTCTCCTTGAAAACGTCAGAAGCAGCAGCTTTCAGGATGTCTATTGTTTGCAAATTGTTACAACTGAAAACTACCCTATCTATTACGATTTAGTTCCTATGCGATCGGTTTTAAGCAGAGATTTCGTTTTCCCGCTTATTTTTCCTATTTCTAATTAGTTTGTAAATGTAAACCTTCGCGGCCAAGTATAGGCTATATAGATGAGATTTTGATTGCATATATCTTAAATCTGTGGCATCAGTTATAAAGTTATTGAGCTAATTCTGCAAAAATTAGAAGAGGTCAAATACAGTGGATATTTGAAAATCCGAGATTCTCGCTGCAGTAACCATCAGTGCCATAAGCCATTGCCTGCGAAATATAGATCTGTCTTGAAATGGAAATTAGAGCTATGGACTAACCAGTTTAGGTCTTGTTTCAGCATTTCGTCAATTCGGATCAAACTCTATTTCAGTGTGGTCTGCTCCGTGTTCCAGGACATACCTTAAGGGAAGTTCGACTGGCTAGGACTCTCGTCACTATCTGGGCTATCTATCGCCCAAGGGAACCACCTGCCGATTACTTTCGCCCAATCGACTCGAATCGAAAGGTATACAACAATAATCAATATAGCCACACTCGCAATAATTCCTACCGTTAGGTACATAGGATCTATATCTCTTGAGATAAATGATTCAACGAATGGCCTTCCTAGAATTACCGAGCTCCATACTATTATTTCATTAAGTATGAACTTACCAGCAAATGTAGCTATAGCAAATTTCCACGGACTGTACCTTGCCAGTCCAAGAGGTATGTATACGAGATCGTCCGGTATAGGTGTTAATGCGACTATAAATGCCCCGAAACCTCCATATCTGCGAAGCACTCTCTGAAGAGGGAACATTCTTTGTTTGGTCTTCTCGCTCAGAATACTCCTGCCATAATAACTTGCATAAAATATTATCATTTTTGCTAGCAGAACCCCAACCGCACTAACCAAAGAAATCAGGTTTGGGTCTAATTGCTCACTTAGTGCGGCCGCTACTAAAATGGGAAAATAGGGCACAGGCACAAATACTATAATACTTCCGATAAAGCTCGCCGTGAAAACACCTAGATATCCAAAGCTATCAAATAGAGTAAATAGCCAATCTAGTGTTGTCAATCGAAATAAAGCTGCTAACGACCTATATATCTAGTAGTTGCCCTCTGTGCTTTTACGTTCCGGTATGTTTCAAAAGCATACAGGACGTGCTTATGAGGATAAGAATCTCATTTAGTAAGCCCTAGCGAACACTGGAATGCTTCGTGCGTTTTTGCCGCAGTAAACGCATTTCATTGTCGAATCCAATGTCTTACTCCATTCAAAAGGTAGGAGCCTTATATCAGCCCCCGTTTCCTCCTTAATCGAAATCTCACATTTTTCGTCACCACACCACCCTCCAGAAACAAAACCTGCTTGTTTTTGAATCATCTCCTTAAGTTGATAAAAGCTGCTAGCGTGTGCCATGCTCCTTCGAAGGATTTCGTTAGCATTTTTGAGAAGATTATCATGAACGAGCTTCAATATTTCCTTCACCCTTTTCACCAAACTGGTTTGAAGAATTGTCTCCTTCTGCAATGTATCCCTTCTGACGACTTCGAGTTCTCCCTTCAATATCTCCTTGGGACCAATGTTAATTCTCAAGGGGACACCTTTCTTCTCCCAATCGTTATATTTCCATCCAGCTGTGAAGTCATCCCTAGTATCTACGTGCACCTTTATTCCTGCCCTCACTAGTTCTGATGCGAGTTCCATTGATCTAGGCACAACATTCTGGTTAGCCTGATCCTTCTTGAAGATGGGGACCATGACCACTTGTATAGGAGCGATTTTTGGAGGCAAGACTAACCCGTGGTCATCCCCATGGATCATAATGGAAGCCCCTATCAATCGCCAAGATATTCCCCAAGAGGTTTGCCAGGCAAAATGTTCTAGATTATCATTGCCAAGAAATTTTATTTCAAACGGGACTGAAAAATTCTGTCCAAGGTTATGAGAAGTAGCCAATTGTAAAGCTTTTCCGTCCGGCATCATACCTTCAAGCGTGGAAGTCGCGACCGCCCCAACAAACTTTTCCTTACTTGTTTTGAATCCCTTTAACACTGGGATAGCCAAATAATCTGTTAAAATCATCTCATATAGATCAAGTATAAACCTTACTTCCGCTTCTGCCTCCTCGTTATTTGTATGCACTGTGTGACCCTCCTGCCACAAAAATTCAGAATTCCGAATAAATGGCTTTGTGGACTTTATTTCAGCCCTCATTGCCGAATTCCAAAAGTTAAGCTTTAGGGGGAGATCTTTATAGCTACCAACCCAGTTAGAAAACAAAGAATAAGCGATGGCTTCTGAAGTTGGACGCAGGGCGAGCTTTTCTTGTAGTACGTTGTCTCCGGCTTTGGTTATCCAGAATACTTCTGAATTGAAACCTGAGAAGTGATCCTCTTCCTTTCTCAGTAAACCTTCTGGGATCACAGTTGGAAGGTATGCATTTTGATGTCCAGATTCTTTGAGACGAATGTCAATAATCTGTCTGACTGATTCCCAAATTGAATATCCGTATGGCTTTAATACTATGAATCCTTTAGAAGGGCCGTAGTCGATAAGATCGGTTTTTAGCAATACCTGGCTATACCAATCACTCAAATTGTCGCCTTTCTTCACTGTAATTCCGTATTCTTTTTGGGTTTTCAATTATGAAAGGCAGATCAGAATCGATTTATGAAGTTTTGGTGACCTATAAAGGCTCGCCTCTACAGTACACCTGTCCAGATATTCTACTATGGAAGTTTCTACACACATAACATTGGATAAATCCAACTTCAGATTGCAGGACAGGACAGTCAACTGCTTCGAGTTTCATACGTCTCAGCATACGTGGACTAACACCTTTCAATTTCAATTTTCCTTTATCGTCCATCATCCCAATGCTCTTGAGCTCATTCTTTGAATTATCCGATAATTTCACCGATTTCTCAACTTGCTTTACGGGTACTAGGAATTTAGTCTCAGTCGTCGCTTCTTCATTCATTCGTACAAGCTTCAGTAATTTCATGATATAATGCTTTTCCTTCAAGTGCAGCTAACAATGATTTGTTCGAATGTTTAATTCATAATTATTGGATCTCCGATTAGGAGATCGTTCTACATGTTTTTTTCTAAACAAAGTTAATATATAGTAAAATCAGAGGTCTGAATAATATCCCCAAGATGCTTGTCGTCTTTGATGTCGAAGGAGTTCTTCTAAATGCCGAGTATCTTCCTGTCCTAGCTCAGGTTATAGGCCCGGACAAGGAGAAGGAGATATGGGACATCACCAAGCAGGGAATACGCGGCGAGATAAACTGGGAAGAGGGTCTAATAAAGCGAGTTCATGCCTTACGAGGTATTCGACATAGTGAAGCCAAGAAAATAGGCGAAAATTTACAGATAATGCCAGGCGCTGTAGAATTATGTCGGGCCTTAAAACGGTCTGGATGGAAATTGATTGCCGTTTCGGGGGGCTTCACCATTATAACGGATAGATTGAAAGAAGTACTTGGGCTGGATAGAATATTTTCTAACGAGCTAATTTTTTCGGATGATGTTCTAAAAGATGTCATCGTTAGGGTTACTTCTGATAAGGCAGCTGCGATAAAGGATGTTTTACTAGAATGGGGAGTCAAGAAGGAAGATATCGTAGTGGTAGTTGACGGTGCTAATGATCTAAAACTTTTTGACCTGGCAGGATTTACAGTTGGATTTTGCCCCGTGGATAAAGTAAAAGAAAGGGCTGATGCAGTGATTGAGATTCATGATTTGTCACTTTTATTAAATTTACTTGAAAAAAGATTCGGGCAAGCCGTACTGGCTAATATTTAGACTACCAGATCCTCATAATTGTCAAGCCATCCCTTGCAAATCATTCCGATATCGGTAAACCAGGATGTAACTAAAGGTGATGATATTGGCAGATTAGTAATGCAAGCAGTGAAGGCAAACCGAGTATCCATGAAGAATCATGATGTGGTAGTAGTTACGCAAAAGATCATTTCAAAATCTGAGGGTCGCGTACTGGATCTGTCTACGGTAAAACCGTCGAGTCAAGCATTGGAATTGGCTCGAAAAACAAATAAGGATCCTCGATTCGTCGAATTAATTCTCTTAGAGTCCAGGAAATTAGTGAAGTATTCTGAAAATCTGATCATCACCGAAACAAAACACGGATTTGTTTGTGCAAACGCTGGGATAGATCAAAGTAATGTAAGTAATCCTGGAGACAACTCTGTGTTGCTGCTACCCGTTGACCCAGATCTCTCTGCCAAACGAATAAGACGAGTGATTGCCGACACAATAGGGATTAACCTTGCCGTTGTAGTGTCAGATACCTTTGGAAGGCCTTTTAGATTAGGACAGACAAATGTTGCAATTGGGGTGTCCGGTATAGATTCCATTAAGAGCTATGTAGGACGAACCGACATGTACGGTAATATACTTAGGATAACCGAAATTGCAGTTGCAGATGAACTTGCATCAGCCGCTGAACTCGTAATGGGTAAAACCGAAAGGATCCCTATAGCAATTGTTAGAGGCTACGAATTTTCTTTCACGGAGAGTAATAATGCAAAATCCCTAGTGAGGGATAGTGTTCATGACCTTTTCCGATAGAACCTTCCTACGTTCTCAGAATGTTTCTAAACATTTAATATCTTGAGAACTCAATTTAGTTTGTTCCTTGAGTGCCAAAAGTGACATTGCTCCTACAAAGACAATTGATGTGAGGGGGTTATATTGCCCTGAGCCAGTATTTAGAACCAAAATAGAAATGGAACGACTTGCAAAAGGGGAGATAATCAAGGTAATTGCTGACGATCCTGCTTCTGAGGAAGATATTTCAAGATGGGTCAATAGAAATGGTCACGAGTTGCTTTCAGTAAACTTGATCAAACCAGATCTAGAATTTATGATAAAGAAGGGGAAGTAGTGGTATGGCAACATTAGCTCAGGCGAAAGCTGCTGAACGTATTGGGAACACCCCCCTCATAGAACTAACTTCGTTTTCAACCAAATCCATAAAGTTTTATGCTAAACTCGAATGGTATAACCCATTCGGGTCAGTAAAAGATAGACCTGCGTATTGGATGATCAAGGATGGTGAGAGGAAAGGATTACTTAAAAAGGGTTCTAGCATAATTATTGAACCTAGCTCAGGTAATACTGGAATCGCTCTGGCGGGTATTGCCACTGCTTTAGGGTATAAGGTTGAGATAGTTATTCCTGAGAAAGTGAGTCAAGAAACCAAGTTACTTTTGAGAAATTTGGGAGCTACCTTGCATGAAACTACAGACGATCTTTGTCCAAGGGTAGGGGCAGGTACCGATCAGAGCATAGCTCTTGCGAAGGCCATCTCTAAGCCTAGGCCTGATATCTATTACATGCCAAATCAATATGAAAATGAGGCAAACTTCTTGTCTCATTATGAAGCTACAGGGCCTGAGATATGGGAACAAACTGACGGTAGGGTAACGCACTTTGTCACAGGATGCGGGACTGGTGGAACAATCACTGGCACAGCGACGTTCCTGAAGGAACAAAATCCAGATATCCGTGTCATAGCAGTACAGGCTCAGAAAAACCATTTATTGCAAGGTTTGAGGAATTTTGAAGAATCCTCTATGCCAGACCTATTCCTGCGAAGAAAAGACGTTGCAGATGAATGGTTTACAGCTACCAACGATGAATCATTTTTGATGGTAAAAGAATTGGCTGAAAAGGAGAAGCTATTTGTCGGGCCCTCGAGCGGGGCAGTGATGTCAGCAATGATAAAGATCTCGCAAGGAATGAATAGTGGTAGCTCTATAGTGGGCATTTTTGCAGACGATGGTAGGAAATTTAAGACGCTTTATCAACAATTAAAATTGTTCGACGAGAGCCAGATTGCCAACCTAACAGCTAATCCAAAGCATCTCCCATCTCTCGCGTTTGATGCCGATTAGCCTCAAAGCAAACTTCCTAAGGAGCCGGAGTACGTTATAGGCCAGTCCCTCGAATTTCTACTAGCCACTTTTCGACGTCTAACGCCGCCATACAACCAAATCCACCGGCTGTGATCGCCTGACGATATCTGTAATCGTGCACATCACCAGCTGCGAACACTCCATCAACACTTGTTCTAGTATTCTTTGTTAGAACGATATAACCTCTATCATCGAGCTCGAGCTGGCCGTTGAAGATAGACGTGTTGGGTTCATGACCTATTGCGACAAAGAGGCCGCCAACGGGTATTTTCCTTTCCTCACCTGTTCTAAGGTTCCTAATTGAGATACTGGCGATCTTCTTATTGCCGCTGATATCGGATACCACATGATCCCAGACAAAATCAATCTTGGGATTTTCAAATGCTTTTTCTTGGAGAATCTTGCTAGCTCTGAGGAAATCCTTTCTATGTATTATTTTCACTGATTTCCCAAATTTTGTAAGGAACGTTGCTTCCTCGATCGCGGTATCACCTCCTCCTACGACCGCAATATCCTCTCCCTTGAAAAAAGGACCATCACATGTTGCACAGTATGAGATACCTTTACCTGCGAACTCTTGTTCTGCTCTCAATCCCAGCTTTCGCGGTGATGCCCCAGTACAAATGACAACCGATTCAGAGCGGAACTCCTGGCCGTGTGTCTTAATACCGAAGGGCCTCCTCTTGAAATCGACCTCCACTACTTCATCATCAAGAAGTTTAGCTCCAAATCTTTCTGCCTGTTGACGCATATTCATCATCAATTCAGGACCGAAAATTCCGTTTGGAAATCCAGGATAATTCTCCACTTCACTTGTCGTCATGAGCTGGCCCCCTGGCAGAGATCCCGAGATTAAAAGCGTATTCAATTTAGCTCTGGAGGTATATACCCCAGCGGTATACCCTGCTGGTCCAGACCCTATAATTATTACTTCGTATGTGTCTGGTCTTTGAGAAGAGTTGCTTTCGCTTCTGCGAGGATCATTCGACATGGATTTTTAGGATCTAAGGTGTACCGACCTGTTAATAATTCGTTCGGAAACGCTGTCGTAGCTGTCAATGGACGCCGACAACAGAAGGCGACTCAATGAACTGTAACAACGGCAGATCCACCTAGATCATGTTGACGCTTCGAGCCTATTTTACAAGTCATGAATTGAGCGATCTAGAAACGCGTTGGAGGTTGAGTTAGATAGTTTTAGCGATATTTCTCAGATTTTGACCCCCTGAAGTAACGCGGATCCATTCATTTAGCATTATTTCGAAAGCCAAAAACATGGAGAGACAGAGGCTAAGGTGAAATTTTTTGGAAATGAAAATGGCTGTGCTATCAGTATCAACATGCTAGCACATGTGATCATGTGTCAAACTAAGGAGCTATTTTAGATTTGAAATATAGTTCCACACTCATTTTTTTGCACTTTTTACTTTAACCTTAGGAAATTCAGATAACCCCTTTAGCTTGTCAGTCACAATATCTGCAACTTTCTTTCCAGATAGAAGCATAGAACCAAACGTTGGGCCCATTCTAGGAAGTCCAAATGTCTCCGTCACGCACATACCAGTCGCCACCAGTCCTGGAAATATTTCAGTGGTGTTTTCTACTACTGCATCTTCTCCACCATCCACCCACATAGGATCCATTCCTTTCCAATCAACCAGACCTCTTTGCATTAATCTCTTGACTGCAACAGAATCGTGTCCAGAAGCGTCAACTACTATTCGGCTTTCTAGTGCAATAGGGTCAACACAAGTGATATTTCTTGGAAGTGCTGATACCGGCATCCAATTTACGACAACGCCAGCCACCCGTTTGTTCTTAAGAACCAAATCATCAAACTTTGTAAGTTGCAAGAAACGAACTCCTGCATCACACGCCGCGGCAACGAGCTTAGAGCATGCCTCCGGACCCCAAGTTGCATATAAACTATCACTTATCTTCTTGTACCGAACTCCTAATTCTTCCCATACCTTTTGAGCAGGTGCTCTTACCGTAACAGGATTCATCATGTAACCCCCAACCCAGTAACCGCCACCAAGGTAATTGTTTTGTTCAATCACTAATGTTCTTATCCCATTGCTTGCTAACCCTCTAGCAGCAGTCAAGCCAGCTGGGCCCCCACCAATCACGATTACATCTGACTGAGAATATTCCTGCAGTGTATCATTAAACATAGAAGCTATTGTTCTTGTGATTTCACTTTCTCTTACTTCTGAAAATATCCTTGCCATACCATTAAACGTACTCAGTACATGTAAATATATTATTTACTCCCTATTAATCATAAAAATAAAACCTCCTTGTTTCAGATCCTGGGGGCAAAATCAATGCCTTATCGAATACCTATTGACCTTTGGGTTGCGGACTCGAAACTGGACCTGCGCGAACCTTGGCATCTAAATTTTCCACTAGATTCAACAACTCAGCTTTATGGGAATTCAGATATTCAAGACCCCTATCCTTCAACCTTATTTGATATAATCTAAGATCACGGTGATCGTCGAAAAATTGCTCAATCATAGCTGCCCCGTGTTTGTTCGGATTTATCAACAATTCAAAATTTTTGGTCGTGGCGTCCAAATCTCCCCTTTCTATTGCCATTTTCGCCTCTCCCAATATTTCACTTATATCGCGGAGCTGCTGGACAGGAGCTGAAAGGGTTTTAGTTCTGTGCAAAAACCCTGTTCGTTTAGTAGTACCTACTCTTTCTGCGATGG
The DNA here is from genome assembly GCA_014523665.1 of Nitrososphaerales archaeon TH526. Lineage (GTDB taxonomy): Archaea > Thermoproteota > Nitrososphaeria > Nitrososphaerales > Nitrososphaeraceae > TH5896. The sequence continues at coordinate 2,637 of JAATVR010000229.1, read as the reverse complement.
CTTTTGCTAATTCGTAATATTCCTCCTTCCTGCCAAAGGGGTAGTAACCATATCTTTGTTCCTTTCGTACTATTAAGCCCTTCATAGCTAATCCATTAAGAGCGTACTCAACTTCCTCTTTGTCCATCGAAGTGATCCAGACTATTTTTCCTGGATAATTGTAACCTTGCCTAATCGCTTCAAGAACTACGACTTCAACGATGCGCCTAAATCCTTCCTCAGCCCTTGCGTATTCAAAATCTCTATCACGAACGGCCTTTCTTGCGAAAGAGATATCTATTTCGATAGAACGCTTAAGCGCCTCCAATCCGTCCCCCACATTTTCGCTAAGAACCAAGTAGCAAGCTAAATTATACCAGGCCATACCGTCATTTGGATCAAAATCTATAGCATTTTCACAAGCCTGTATTGCTTTTTCGTAGTTTTTCAATTTATAAAAGGCCAATCCCTTTAGGTTCCAAGCTTCTGCGTTGTTGATATCAATTTCAAGCGCCTTTTCATAGCATGAAATGGCTACTGTAAATTCGTCCAAATGAAAATGAGCATAACCTTTCTTGATCCACGCATCAACATAACCGGGATCCAAGCGTAGAGCCAAATCAAAGTCTCTAATCGCATCTTCCATTTTGTCGTCAGACATATGGGAGATTCCTTTCTTGTATTGATCAATCTTTTGGATATCTTTGATATCCAGTTGCTCCTCTTCGCTAGAGCGAGCAGAGACTTCATTCTGATCCTTATTAGGCGTCCTCCTCCTAAGGAAATTTCCCATCTAATCAAATTACTCCATTCGTAGTTAAATACATTTGGAACTGTTCACAGAAATACTCAATCTCGTTCCTATAATAAGAAACGGTCATTTGTTTACTATGCTATTTGCGGGCTGGACGCTGGTACACTTGCTAAAACCGAATGGACATACAATAACATTTCTGAGTGAGGAATGGTTGTAAGAAATATCATTAGAGTTGGAACCGCTCCGCATACGATCATCGTCAATAGGATTAACCAAACGGCAGTCATTTTCTCTACCATATTTTCAATTTTTGTTGATTACATATATAAATTTTAAAAGCTGCGGATGCCAATCAGGATAGTTATAATAAAAATCTGGGGAGTTCGTAGTTCTTTTGCATTATTTGTAGTGTTTAATAGCAAAATTGAATAGAATTATAAATAAGCTAATTAATTTTTCTCCAAGAGATGAGGCTACTAGAATATCAAGGAAAGGAGCTTTTTAAGGAATTTGGGATTCCGATCCCCAAATCTCGCATGGCTTTTTCGATCGAGGAAGCTCGCTCGCTTTTTAAGAGTGAACTCGCTTTTCCAATAGTACTAAAATCACAAGTCCCTGTAGGAGGTCGTGGAAAGGCGGGTGCGATCAAAAAGTGCCGAAATTTGGGTGAAGTTGAAAGTCAATTTACTATGCTTCAAAACAAGAAAATTGAAGGCGAATCCCCTAGAGGTATTCTGCTCGAAGAAGTCATAGACATTTCAAAAGAATTGTATGTGTCCCTATTTCTGAATCGCAGTGCCAGATGTTTTTCTCTGATCGTCTCATCAGCAGGAGGAATGGACATTGAATCAGCTAAAAATAGATTTATCATGGATGTTAATTCCACAGATGATATTGGAGATATTGCAAATAGAATTGCTGGAATGGCTGGTTTAGATGGCGAAAATCGTCAAAAATTCGTTGAATTTGTGCAGAACCTCCATAGATTACTTTATGAGAAGGAAGCTGAACTAGTAGAAGTAAATCCAGCTGCTCTTTTAATCAATGGCTCGATTGTGGCCCTGGACTCTAAGGTTATTCTTGATGACAATGCTCTGTTTCGTCGTCCCGAGTTAATCAAATATGAGGAAGCCACGGAGCTTGAAGCTCTTGCCAAAAAGAATGGATTTTCATTTGTACAACTCCAGGGAAATATCGCTATTATTGGTAACGGTGCAGGACTAGTCATGTCGACGCTCGATATGGTATCTGACGCGGGAGGAGATGCTGGTGCCTTCCTTGATTTTGGTGGCAGCGCGACCGCTGAGACGATTTATCAAGCACTTACTGTTATCAGTAGAGTGAAGACAATTCAAACGATTGTTGTGAATCTGTTTGGAGGCATAGTCCGTACCGATCTGGTTGCCCAAGGTATTCTAAGAGCATATGTAAATAACTTAATAACAGTACCCCTATTTGCTAGGATTTCAGGAGCTGAATCGCTCAAGGCAAAGGAAATACTCAAGGACTCTAAAGCTCACTTGTTTGATAGGATCGAGGATGCAATACAGGCTGCAGTACAAGGAATAAAATCCCAGGAAGGGAAGGCGATATTATGACCAGCCAAACAAATGATTACGACTTGATGAAGATCCTTGTTGGAAATATTGGGGATACAGACTATACGAGGCAACCTGTCGTCGTGCAAGGCATGACAGGAAGTTTTGGGTCTGTTCATACCAGGTTAATGAGAGAATACGGTACCAATATAGTGGCTGGGATAACTCCTGGAAAAGGGGGCCAAGCGTTCGAAGGCGTTCCTATATACAATAACGTAGGTGAAGCAATCTCAAAAACTAATGCAAAAATATCCATTGTTTTTGTTCCAGCAGCTCACTTCTTAAGCGCCGCAATGGAATCTT
>JAATVR010000228.1 GCA_014523665.1 Nitrososphaerales archaeon TH526 | reverse complement strand
TCAGCAAACTCATCCACCAACATTGCCAGCTTATCAGGTAGTCTATGGGTAGTAAAGAGCGTATCATATTTGGCACACTTGAGTACCCATTCCATGGCACTGAGATCATGATCTGCTAATCCTATAGGTCTTGATTGCTTAGGATCGCCTACAACCGTCGCGACAATACCACAGCTTGAAGCAAGTTCGATTATGTTATTAGTTTCATAAGAAATGTTCTCTTTCATAAGATGTATACCTAGCTGCTTGATTCCAAGAGCAAACGGTGACAAAAGATGCTCAAGTCTTTCAATACCTGCCTCATCGATAATCATATTATCAAATTTTATGGAGTTAGATAATCGTTTGAGAGAATGCGTTGTGCAAATCACGATTTTCTTGGCTCTTACGACCTCAATGTTGTTGCTAAAAGGTATAGGGAGACTGGAATCGGCTCCAGGAGCATATCCACTTCTAACACATAAGAATCTTGATCCTTCAGGACCTAAAACCATGCTCAACTCTCTTGCGAATTCGTTGGCAGCCGAATTGGTAAAGGCAACTAAGAGTACGTTTTTAGTATGTCCTTCGCAAATCATCTTGACTGCCAAAAAGCTGCCAGTTGTTGTTTTTCCACATCCTGCCGGTCCGATCACACCAGCCACCCCTCCTGAATTAATGCGCCAGTTCAATATTCTAGACTGATCTGGATTGAGCTTTATCGTCGTCATGTCAAAAGCTCCCGCGGAATAAAAATTTCAGCAGCAAGTTTGTGAAACTGATGTATTGGTCGCAGCATACTTCGAGTAAGATTGAGCTCATCTCTGAGAAAGATAATAGGCAGATGAAATAGTTGCCTCTTGGCCCTACGTACAGCGATCTTCGATCTAAAACTCAGAGTGATTTTATTACTTCTAACCTCCATAACGCTAGCTTGCTCATTGATACAAGAGAGGAGTGACTTGCCTGGTTCCATCCCTATTATTCTTACTATCCTACGCGGCTCAAGCGGAATGTTATTGTCAGCTCTCGAAAAAATAACTCTTTCATCAATATCAAAATCATAAGTGTACCCTCGAGATAGTACGCCAATTTTTTCCAACCTTCGTAAGGCTTCTTCTTCCCCATGTTTGATTATCAGCAGAGAAGCCACATGTTTGTGCAAGTGGGTCTCTGCCCTCTCTTTTAGGATGGCGTAGCGTTTAGCAAAAAATTGTTTGGTCATCTTTTCATACTGAGCTGGTAGTTTGCCTTCATACGCTAGCCTAGCATCACGCTGGTAGAAAAGACATTCTTTGCTTCCCTCTAAGCCCTTATCGCAGACGGGACAGAATTTTGGTCTCTGAACGCGAACTCTTTGCCCGCAAAGGACCATGTGAGCAAATTGCCTATTACTTTTAATTCTCTCCACTTCCCTTCTGATAGTATCTGTTTTCGGAAAGTATACTCCACTGTTATGCACTATGCATGAAAAATTGTGTCTCGCCCAATCATCTTCGTTCTGCTGGTATCTGAAATTTGCAAGTAGTGTATTGGCAATGAGCTGCCATTTCTCACGGCCACTGATGGTATTGCTTAGATCGTAGCTCTTCCAATCTAACAATCCATAACCACCAGGATACTCGAGAATTGCGTCGATCCTACCTTCGTGATGGTCTTTGATGTTGGTAATTGTAACTTCGGTTAAGACTCTTGAAGGCCTTTCATATTTCTTCATCAGTCTCCTGGTCATTCCTAGAATAAGACCATGATAGATATCATTAACTTGAAGCACAAAATCGTCTTGTACAATTTTATTTTCTCTGTGCGCGCTGTCCAAGGTATCATTGATAATAGCATTTACTGTTTCAGATGATTCGTTTACTATTTTCTCCGTAAGTTGTTCGCAATTCTCTAATTCGCTATGCCAATTTTCAAGTATGGGGCCGCTTACACACAAACTCATTATATCGTGAACAGTATTTGCGACCAAATAGTCTTTATCGCTTCTAATGGCTCCAAATGGGTAATCAAGTTTGAAAAGATTTTGGCATACACATGCGGTGGCAATTTCTGAAGACTGTACGAGATGGGTCTGTGATTTTCTCAAAAAGTCGTATGTATTTCTAACATCAACAATATCGCTATTCGTTTTTATATTTCTCCCCCCAATCTACATTCATTAGTACTATGGACGGTCACCTTCGACAAGAGGCAATCATCCATCTATTGA
>JAATVR010000227.1 GCA_014523665.1 Nitrososphaerales archaeon TH526 | reverse complement strand
ACATATGTCTTAGCCCCACATATCGAGCTTACACAGAATATTGTTACAAAGCCCGATAAAGAGAATAGTGAAGGCCCATTCAATTGTGATGGTTGCGGTAAAGCTTTAGAGTCTGAGTATTATATTTCATTCGGAATTCCGCCCAGTCCTCTCATAGTAGAGACTTATCTATGCGAGAGTCTGAATTATGAAAAGAATATAGATTCCCAAATAGTATCTTGGATACGATCTCTAGCGACAATTCAAAATATCGATAGTGAATATCAGTGGATCTTCACTGAACAAAACATCAAGAGTTCAAAGACACGACTATGCGCCGACTGTAAAAGAGAATACAAATGGGAATGGCGGGGATGGGAAATACCCGATATTCATAAACAATGGATCTGCAGAGCAGTTGAAGAATATCAACGATGTCATACACCCATTAGCACTGCCAGATCCGATTACGAAAGATATATTCTCTCTTTGCCGAATCGAAGTAATTTAATACTGCAATATTTTGGCGATGTCGATATAAATGATGGGTTTGCTGCAACGTATTATATGAACGATATGATAGAACGTTTAACTATGGCTCTTATTCCAGATTATGATCTGTCAAATGGGCATGGGCTTACTTATGAATTTGCGAGTCAAATATTGCAAGAATTGAGAACAGATTTCATTCAAGACAAAGATAGAATAATTCCAAATGATCAAGAGCTAACTCGATGGATGAAAAAAATGAATGATATGTATGATAATTATGGCCATGGTGATTGGTATAAGATTCAATTCTGCAAGATATTTGAAAATCCAAAAGCTTTGGAACATCCAAAACGTCGCGATGATGGTAAGGAGGTTTATAGCACCAGGTATACCGTAGTGGTGCACTATTCGGTCCCCAAGGGAGACTGGGAGGAGTACGATATTTAGATACATAACCTAATTGTCATCCACGGCCAAGTCAACAGAACAGTAAATCTGATTCAGGTATTCTGTAAGAGAAGTTGGTAGCAGCAAAGACCAGAAAAAACATTTTGAGGTCTCAAAAAGGACTTCTGAAGATATAGATGCCCGTCTTTTGAAAGGGCATACCCGACTCAGAATAAGTAGATCTGGCCTAGGTAAAGACACATGGTATCTGCCAGTGCCTGTCTAAACAGCATAGCCAGATCAACCCCTTATTTTTTCAATTAGAATAATTCTGATACTTATGGGATAATTAATGTCGTAAGCAAATTGCGACGTATCCCTAGTAACGATATGCAGATTAAACTATTTTCTTCCCCGATTCGATACTCAACATGATTTCTGGAGACTCTATCTTTGGAAGTGGAATGCTAACCATAAATAACATGACCGGTTCAAATTTTATTGATGGAATTTTTATATCAATCTTTGAAAGTTGGAATCCTTTCGATTTAGCGATAGATCCAAACTGAGTTAGGAATTTGAACATTTGTTCCATTAAGTTTTCTATTAGATCAAGAAAGTTCTCAGCAAGTGAGGTGAAAGCTTTGATTATTGCAGTCTCTCCCTTCTTAAATGCTGCCTTCAGCTCATTTAAAGAGCCTATCATATAACGGCATAAATGAGAAATGATTCCTTTGAATCTTTCTGCAACTTGTTCAACCTTTTTCTGTATGATTTTCAAGACACTTTCTAATTTATCCCAGAGTTTTTTTTCTCGTGGATGAAAGCCCTTATCAATTTCGGCGGCTAAGCCTTTCAGAACCCCTGAACTAAATTCCATATCTAAAAGGGAGCGATGATAATTTGCGCATTCAGCCGTAGCTTCGTCCGGTTGCATTGTATTTGAAATTTCATTCTGTATTTTCTCCGCAATTGCTTTTGATCCAATGAACTTTTCTTTTACGTTAGATAATTGGTTAGAGTTTATTGATATTCTACTTATAGTTCCATTCATCTCTAAAGTATTTATGACATCAGTCACCCTTGATGATACATTTTTGATGAACTCTACAGAATTTCTAACCTTAATAGTATCAATAGAAGATGTATACATTTCTTTTGTTTTGTAAACTGCTTCCATTTCGCTGTGCCAATTCATCCGCGGGTCTTCGATTATTGTGGGATAAACTTTTTCTAGACTGGCTCTGAATGGTTCAAAATCACGACACGCTTTTGCAAATGAATCAGTTAATTGTTCATATTTTTCTAGATTCATATGATTATTAATACGAGTGGGTATTTATTAATTTAAAATCCCTTATTCATAAATTATTTGGGTGTACTAAACACTACTGCGATAGTAAAGACTTTGGTTCAGTCGACCGATATGAGTGTCAGACATCCAAACCTCACGGCTATCCTGGACTGTGGATATCAAGTTTTACCGCTTAGAAAAACAAGATATGTCGGGGGAACGACCTCGAACACACGACTGAGAATAACTAGATCTGGATCAGGCTTAGACACACGATACCTAATAGTCCCTGTCTAGCCTCATCCAGGTCATCCTCATTTTTTTCCATTAGATAATTGATGCATGTTAAAATACATATTGAATGATGATGATGATAACGACTGACACTGATGCTAATTCTAAACGTCACTACCCTATGGTAACGTGACCAGGTTAGAAACAGCTATTAATAGGAAGATCATTAACTAAACAAAAGATGGATGGAGAATTACCAAAATAATAAGGATAGTACCGATGACATTGAAGTCACTGGCAAAATGCAACTGCAACTTAAAAGCGATAATTTCTATAATTATGGGGCAACAGGCAATGATGGCTTCCATTACACCTTGGCCATGCACAAATCTGCCCGTCTACTGCTCTTTTCAAAGGTTGCAGAGAATGCGACAGAATCACAAATGGGTGGACATTGTATTTGGGTTGATGCTAGTGGGATGGCTAGATATCAGATTCTTGATGAGGATCAAGCAACAAAGTTAGTTCCAATAGAATTTATCACTGCAAAATACAGTCAAGCCAGATGGTTTTTTGCAAGATTAGGCAGTATACAAAATGAAATAGACTCACGAAAATCTTTAACTGACAAAGATGAAATAAACTCTTGTCTAATACGATTGGTCAAGTCCTTAATCCACGACATTACGAAAAGTGAACATATCGCTGAAACCATCAATAACGAAATGGAACTTATAATTCATAATGTTACTAACAACGAGATGTGTACACCTGAATCCGTGAAGCAATCTGATTTGATGAAAAAGAATAATGAATGGTTGTCTCTTAAATTTAATAACAATGGCTATTGTCTTGACGAAACAGTGCAAGAAGAGAATGATAATACAATATACTATTTTGCTGTACATAAGACGCTTAATCATATAATATTTGCGAGGGACTCTAGTCCAAAATTCAAAACGACTGTAGCACATCATTTATACATTAATCAAGACAATGGACTTGGAAGATACAAAGTTCAAACAGATAATGATATACCATCAAAACAATTTTTTGTTCCCGTAGATTATGTCGCAGACAGGTACAATAGATTTAGAGGATTAATGGATAAGTTCAAAAAGTTACATGATACAACAGATATATATGCCAACAGACAATCTGGTGCAAATTACAGGATGACGCTATCCACTTAATAAATCATATTCTAGATGAATTAAAAAGAGATCTCAAACAAGAGATCGGTAAAAGTCTAGATCATCATGTGATACCATTAACCTCCTCGATAAGAAAACCAAACAACTTTGATGATTTCTACAACAAAGTCGTAGAGAGGGAAAAAAGAATACGACTTCAATATAGAGAGAACACATACTCGACTAGCCTAATAATATTTAATAGACGTCATAGGACCACTTTTATAATTCCTATAAATAAGTTCGAAAACGACGTATTCCACCTTGACGAAAAGATCAGAATTCTCATTTCTAAATATGATCCAGATTACTATGTAATGGTAAGTGAAGGATGGATGCCAAAAAACCATGAAATCCAACAGCACACAGACTATCGACATGGTAATATAATTAAGCTCCTAAGTCATGAGAAAACTGAAGTTCTAACTTTCGTTGCTAAAACTAAGAATAGTATCGATCAAAATCCTGATAAATTCGAGCTCTACGAAATCATAAGAGAGAAACAAAATGATGAAAAGTCTAGAATCCTAGAGCTTAAAAAGATCAGTAATGGTAGACTTGAATTTGGGATGGAACATCAAGACCCTCTAGTTTAGGCTTGAGAAAGTTAGGCACCTTTCCACAGAGCTCGGTCATGGGACGAGAGTATGATTGACTAACCATGCGACTCGCTGGCTTTACAATTTTACCTCACCGCATTTTGTGTAAACTGATAGTATACATCTTAAATAATTCAATTCGTGTACCTCAATGTTATGAAAAGTGGAAAAGGTATAATACATCAATCAAAGGTAGCCCATAAAACCCTGCTCGTTGACAGGAGTACAAAGGATAATTTCTATAATTATGGGGCAACAGGCAATGATGGAACCTATCATAAATACTGTATATAATTGAAAGATATTACGCGTTTTCTTATCAAGGATCTTCTGATAATTTAATATGTGAAGCTCATTAAGACCAGAACTATTGGGAGTATTCGAACAAATAGAGGATGCAGAGTATTTTCTATATTGCATAAAGAACAGCTATTCTCATAAAGCAATGAGAGCTAATTCGGGCGCCTTTTTGACTGCGTCTAGAAGTATTGCAGATCACCTCTTACAGGAATATAATATAAAATGTGGACTAAATATAAAATTAGACGTAAAATTAACTTACGATAGGTTTGAAAACGAAGCAAAAAAACTAAGTAATCAAAATGCCCTATTATTTCTCAGATTCTACAAGAGAAGGTTTGAAGATCTAAAACAAAATCCGATATTTAAGACATTGCTTGACAAACGGAATATAAAAATACATCGGACTGACATATCAGTGCATAAGGAGTCTCATGTTAAAATTTATGAAACAGTAACGGTATCAGATAGCGTCAGTGTTGTCGTTTACGATAACAACGGAAATGTTAAACAACGATCGATTAGTCAGCAGCAAAATAAACAAGAAGGTACAAATATCCCCCAGCAACCTACTCAGTCTGAAGTCAAATGGTACTTGGCAGATTTTGACAAGAAGGAGCTACCAGAAGTATGCCAGGAGTTTTTGGACATCATGAAGGGCTTTGTATATGAAATACGCCTAAATTTTCCCTAACTCTCCTCTAAGCATGAGCTTAACTATCTAAAACGATGCCCCTTGGTTGGCAAGGTCTGAAGGAGTAAGCATGATCCTCCATTGACGCAGTTTTTTTAACTGACTCAGGGGTAGTCTAAAACATATAAACTATTTAAAGAACTAAACCAGACATTTATCGAGTAGTCAAGAGGGGATAAGTGAGGTAACTTAGCCAGGAAAAGAGAACAAAAAGAAGATCTGAGAGTCAATTATACTATATTTAACCAAAAAATTACATTTGATATTCTCGAGTCTCATCTATGGAGCGCTGCAGACATTCTAAGGGGTTCTCTAGACCCAGGTGAATATAGGCAGCCCATAATGTCATTACTCTTTTTAAAAAGGTTAAATGATAACTTTGAAGAAAATGCCGAAAAGCTAATTAAAGATGGTAGGAGCAAGAGCGAAGCTTATGAGAACAAAAGAAGACACGTATTCTTTGTTCCAAAAGAAGTCAGATGGCCAGTTCTCGCGAGCGCTGCTGAAAATATTGGAGAGACCATTGATCATGTGTGTCGAATTATTGAAAGAGAAAACCCTGACCTAGACGGTGTTCTTACAAATACAAAGTACAATGACAAGCGGAAATATCCCGATGACAAACTCCGTAAGCTTATTTCTCATTTCAATTCCCCCCGTCTACGCAACGAAGATCTGGAGAGCACTGATATCTTCGGAGATGCATTTGAATACCTCTTGGAGCAGTTTGCAGATGAAACAAAGAAGTCCGGTGGTAACTTCTTTACTCCTAAGGAGGTCGTACGGCTTCTTGTAAATTTGGTCGAACCTAAAGAGGGTATGAGCATCTGTGATCCAACATGCGGGTCAGGTGGTATGCTAATAGAATCCATGAAATACATTTCAAAACACGGAGGAAACCATAGAAATCTAGTATTAGAGGGACAAGATATCAACTATGGTACGGTTGGTATGTGTAAGATGAATATGGTACTACATGGTATTGAAGATTTCAGGATTGAGTATGGAGATGCAATCGTCAATCCCAAATTAGTTGAAGGTGGAAAGCTCATTACATATGACAGAGTATTAGCGAATTTTCCATTCAGCATGGACTGGGATAATAAGATTGCCGCTAGAGATCCATACAACAGATTTAGATTCGGAATTCCACCTGCACAGGATAAAGCTGATTTCGCTTTTATTCAACACATGTTTGCGAGTCTGAATCGAAATGGACAAGCAGCTATCATATGTTCACAAGGGGTTCTCTTCAGAGGGAATGAAGAAGAAAATATACGTAAGAATATGATCAGTGAGGATATAATAGAAGGTATCGTTGCTCTTCCACCAAAGCTGTTTTATGGTACTGGAATTCCTGGATGTGTTTTAATTCTTAATAGAAACAAGCCTGTTAAGCGTAAGAACAGAATAATATTCATTTATGCAGCTAGGGATTATGAAGAAGGTAAAGTACGAAATAAATTAAGAGAAGAAGATATCAAAAAGATTGT
>JAATVR010000226.1 GCA_014523665.1 Nitrososphaerales archaeon TH526 | reverse complement strand
TGGACAAAAGACGTAGAAAGCTCAAACGGTGTTGATGGATTCAGACCACAGGTAAATGAGGATGAAGTTGTAATCCGGATTGATGCGGCTCCAGGAATTGTGATGCGTTCAGCCCAGATAGTTGAGATAGGTCCTGCTTCAGCTGGTATTACTACTTCTGCTCCTCTTCCTACACCTACGCCAACTTCTTCTGAGCTTACTGCGGCACTCCTTAACAAGGATGAAGACCCTAATGAGGTAAGGCCTCGAATGGATGTATTTCATCCACAGGTAAATCTACCTACTTATAGAAGGTGATTCACAAAAGATATCTCGATACGCACATTGAAACAGCAATACTTAGGAGAAGTTCACATGGATATAGTTTTGTTCTTTGATCTGCTTTGCTGAATGAATCTTGAGTCCCACTAAAGGAGAATTAGAAACTCTATAGGAGGGAATCACGTGCCATAATAAAGGAGAGAATATTACTTGTTCTTAAAGTTAAAGGCGATGGAATGATCCCATCTCGTGTTGTATAGGGGTTGCATAGAAGCAGATCATGGACATCAGATTGGCTTGCTAGATATCGTAAAGAAGGTATTGATGGACTGAGAATAGGCCAAACAGTAGAGGCTTTCCCAACTACCTGAAGAAGTTGTTTTAAGGTAAGGAAGAAATTAAAGCATTGGAAATAGAGATGGATTACACAGCAGGTAAGTGAAATGATACTAAAAGAAGTACATTATTATCAAATCTACATCTCCTCATTACCTCACAGATGGGAGTTCAAACAGAAGCTACCCGGAAAAGGTACATGTTAATATTGCCTCATATGAAGAGAAAAAGCAGTTCAAAAAAGAGCACGCAAGACAGTAGACCGTCTACGTAAGGATTTTACCGCAGTATCCCTAGATGAATCATTCTTCTTCTTTGATTCCTTTATAAGGAGCCCATGGATCTATATGGACTCCAAACCTGTAGTTACAAAAACACGCTCATATAGGAATTTATCTATGTTTGGACCTATTAGCCTCAAAGGAAAGCAGTTATTCAGAATATTTAAAGGATTTAACGAGGATACATTTTAAGAATTTCTAAAGTAAGTACATCACGAATTCCAGTCAATCTTCCATCTGCATCACCAGAGCTTATGGTACTAGAAGAGTGCTGGAATGTGTCCTAAAATGATCAGTTAGCCCTAGCAAATCATCATGATTCCCTTTGTCCTTACATTCTCTATTTCTATCATGATCAAATGGGTGATCTTTTCCATCTGCATAACCGTCATACCTGCATTCATTTGCACCCGGTACTTCTTCGTACCTTTAGCCATAGTCCCGTCCTGGCCCTCCGGCATAAACATTATTAGTATTATTAGACAGCGGAATTGGCACGCCAGAAATTGCAACTACTAGTAATATTAGAAATATACTAGCCTTAGTCGTATGTATCACCTATTCTCTATTATGCATCTTGCAATTGCAGGGACCGACTATGACGGTTCGATCTTGTGATTGGCTTTGAGATCGACCTTGCGACTGATCTTGTTGCTGGTGTGGTGATGGCTGTGAGGAAGTGAATAGGCTAACAAACACACGTTCTAGTAATTTTTCTTCACTGTTATACCCATTACCACAATCAACCGCTAGAGATAGCAGCTGCTCCCGCATAGCTAGTCCGTAGCTGACTCGCAATCATCCATAGTATTGCCTACTACGGAGACGCATCCATATACAAAACCTGAATAATAAGGATTTCCTTGATCGTCAGTGAATTGTCTGCAGATATCATTTGTTCTACCATCAAATGGGGAGTTTCGTCCATCTTCATAACCCGCATCATAACAGTCTTGTGCATTTGCTAATACACCAGTACTCGCAAATGCTATAGGTAATGCCGATATGGCTGATGTGATGATTGCTACTAATAGAGATATTGCTTTCGTTTTGCTAATCATTTCTCAATCATCTTTATCTTATACCGCTCTCTCTTTATACTTTTATACTAGTTCTTTAAACTTAGAATGATTAGGAGATCACACATATCGTCTCTCCATCACATGGATTCTCTGTAGTATCTCCCGCATTGCAGAAATGGCCATTCCTAATTATACAGTCTTGAAACTTTCCATCACATGGCGGTAATACTTATTTCCCTAAATCAGGTGATACCTTATTATCAATAAGGTTAATCGCATAATCTCCCGTCGGATGCAATTTAAGACTCACTTTATATTCGATATTTCATGAATCATTAATGATCTGATTTCTTTCTGCGACGTCACTAGATGCTAAATCCTTATTCCTTTGAGAAAGGAAACGATCGAGATTGTTCACAAACTTAGTTCTCTTCTTGTCAGATAACGAAAAGAATTCACCGTTGAAAGCATCCACAATAACTATCTCTTGGTTCTGAATATTGTGCTTTTTACCTAAGGATCATTTTTGGATATATCTAGTTTATACTCGATGACATCGTAAGGGTAAAAGTCAAGACTAGCCCCTCTCAGCTTTATAACTGACGGGTTTTCAAGGTTAGTCTTAATGACTTCTCAAAAAGATAGGGAGAGTTATATCTAGAATGATCTCGGCATAGGGAGAGTGGTCTGCAGAAACAGAATTTCAACAGGAAGGGCAGAACTTTTCAGTTCCTTTTAGGTCAAAACCGCAATCTGCACAAATTTCCATAACTTATTAATTTATACTGATAGTGTTCTGCATTACCTATCGATCAAATTAACTGGTGTACTTATGCATATAGGTACATTTCTCATCACTTACATGGCTTCTCTAGCTTCATTGTGTGTTTTGACAAATATACAACCAACTATACAAGTAGCTAATATCAGTAATTGTATGAAGATGCATATATCTATGATTTGATTGGAAAAAATCGGAAGGGTATCTAAGGTTCTTGATTCAGACTTTTGGGTACTCACTTCGTCAGATGGTCATTTGTGTAGATCAAAGCTAATCCGGCCCTGTTTGGAATATGAAATGAGATTCTAAGAGGTGGTAGCGGCAATGCTATTCCATCATCTCATCGGCAGAAGCTTGTTCCAACCTCTAAAGGAGCTGTACACTTTATTTCGTGAATGGAAATGGCCTGAAAAATAAAAACCATCTTATTGTATTTCCAGTTCGAGATAATTTTTTCGCAAATAGCTTCAGAAACCTCAATAAGTAAGGGCGGGTTATTGATTCTTCAGATGGATACATAATGCGGTATCAAATTGTAAAGGAACCGATGGCAATATTAGATATTCAATTAGATTAGGCGAATCAATTACGGCAGAGGCAGGGTGCAATGGTATACATGAAGGGAGATATTGAAGTAAAGACAAAAACTAGAGAAGGAGGAATATTCTTTGGAAAGTTAAAGGTAAGTATGTTAGGTGGAGAATCCTTCTTCGTAAATAATTACATTGCAAAGGGAGGTGGTTGTTCTATTGGCCTTACAGGCGCACCAATAGGCGATATCAGCTCGGTCCTCGAGGGTAGCAAAGAATATGGTTGACTGATATACATATCCTCAATGGGAGCTTGTAACCATTACAACCATTTTTCAGCAGTGCGCTACGCAATAGGTCATTTAATCATTATCCACTTTTTACCCCATTAACATTTAGAACATTTAGAGGTAGAATTTATTTGAAAGAAGGCATTATATCAGTGAAGTTCTATCCATTAGAATAGCGATGCTATCAATTAGCGAAGCTCTTGAGTTTGTCAGTGGACTCAAAACATATTAACGACCGTTTACAGATTCCGTTAACACATTTGTTCTGCGTTTACAGATTTGTTAAACGCTAACAGATAATCACTACCATTCATTATGTATCACGCTCAAAGCAATTGAACGCTGAAGGTTCGTTAACGACTGTTTACAGATTTCGTTAACACATTTGTTCTGCGTCTACAGATTTGTTAACCGCTAACAGATAATCACTACCATTGATTATGTATAACGTTCAAAGCAATTGAACACTGCATTTGAACACACTTTTGT
>JAATVR010000003.1 GCA_014523665.1 Nitrososphaerales archaeon TH526 | reverse complement strand
TACTATCATTAGGCTTTTATGGATTGGATCCGCAATTATTGCTTAAAGATAATGATCAAAGTAGCTTTCTAGATGTTCTTGAAAAAAGTATGAAAGATGATGACTATCACGCTTGTCGTAGAATTATGGATCAGTGAAAAAACACTATAAATTCTTAACAAGAAGACCCATTAATAGAAATTGATTGAATTCAAAATAGTACTCAGCTCTGGAAACGAGAAAAAATATGAAATAGAAAAATTGATAGAATAGCCTATTCTACAAAGAGTGATGGCTTTACAAGCTTCTTGATATACCATGCTACAAAAATAATAACAATTGTTGGATAAAGTTATATTATGAATGTTAGCTGTTGACTTTGTTCACAAATTGAGCAATAATGATGACGAAAAGCCCACGAAACTACTCATTGTGTTTTATAGCAGATATGGTAATACTGCGAGAATGGCAGAAGAGATAGCATATGGTGCAAAGGAGATATCCAACATTCAAGTAACTGTAAGAAGACTTGCTGACAACATTCCATTGGAAGTAATTTCTAAGGATCCTGCATGGACAAAGATAGCTGAAGATATGAATAACAGATATCCAACCTCACTGATAGAAGATGTAATAGAAGAATTACCCAATAATGATGCAATAATTTTTGGATCTCCTACTCGCTTCGGAAACATGGCTGCACCCATGAAAAGTATGTGGGATGGGACAACCGAACTGTGGACAAATGGTTCGCTAGTAGGGAAGATCGGTGCTGTATTTACTAGCGCCGCATCAGTACATGGAGGACAAGAGACCACAGCTGTCTCTATGATGTTTCCTATGTTTCATCACGGGATGATATTGATTGGCGTACCTTACTCTGTTGAAGAGCTGACGGAGAGTGGTAGTCCTTATGGTCCTAGTAGGATCGTTGGCAGATTAGCAAATCAGGAGATTGAACAAGCTGATATTAAAGTTGCTAGAGCGTTAGGTAGAAGAGTTGCTGAAGTAACAAAGAAGTTTATTTCATCATAATGGGATTATCAGGTACGGCTTGTGTAGAAGCCAAGATATTTGGCGTGTCTTGTGCTATTTTTTATCCATTCGAACAATTCAGACATTCCCGCCTTTTTTTGATGACTCATACAGAAAGGGTTTGCGATCCATTAAGGGAAGCAGGCCAGACTGACAAGCGTTCTTAAATATCGATGGTTTGTGGATGGGGCGAAGGTTTCTCACGATCCATCATTGTCTGGTCAATTGATTTACAAGTCCAGCTGCACAGTGTGGCACTCTGTCACACTATGATACTAGACTTAGATATGTAATTAGCGTAATCAAGGACGTGAACACGGACAAACATACTTGCGTATGTGCGACCTGCGGACAGGGATTTACAAGAAGGAGTAGTGCTGTCCGACACAACAATGACCTTCACTCCGGACAGGCAATGATTGTGAAGCCATATGACTACATAATTGGGAGATTGAAAGGTGAGTTTTCGCCAGGTGACCCTGCAATCTATAGAAGTAATCTGAGAAATCAATCTAATTTTTCAGTATATAAACAGCCTTTTCAAACCAAAAATCATGAGAGAACCAATTGTAGAATTCATGCCGATGTGCGTGCATACGAATCACATCCCCTAACTCTATTAATTCTATGGGACACGGGAGAGCGTTAGACGGTAGCTCTGAAACTCCTCAATGGTCAGTCAACCAGAAAACGCCATACACTTCAAATCAGCTCACAGAACTTGAGTTGAAGCTTCATGAGCTTAAAGAGTTGTTGTACAAGAGCTTCCCTCCGCAATCTGCCGCACAAATATTCGCTCTAAATAGTATTTTATCCAATACGGCAGAGAATAATGCTTATCTAGAGTCATTTTTGAATAGTCTACGTACAAAGTTTGGACGTGTTTAGATATTATGATATCAGACTTAATAGATATATAGGAATAATTTGTAAACCAACTTTGACCAATTCTAATTGATGTCCAGACGATCGTGCCGATATCATGGTGTCTCAATATGATTACTCGAAGCAGCAACCGAAGTGATGATTTCACAGAGTAGTGTAATACTTATAATGAATAATTTCAAATCTATATTTATATGGTGTTATACGGGCTTTTATGCGGTTTAGGAGTTGAGGGAGGACTCATTCTCGGTCTGACTGCGGCAGAAGTATTAGCAGGTTATTGGAACAATAAAAATCGGACAAATCCAACAGGATCGCCTCCTTCCCCGCCTCAAAAAGTATATTTTTTCAATAGAAGGATGCATCATGGTCAAATAGGTGCATTATTAATGCTGTCTCTATTTTTTAGAGGTACGCCTATTCCTGCAGCTATACTTGCTGGCTTAGGGATTGGACTTGTTAAAGACGACTACGCCGATTTCAAGGAATGGTTTCTCTTCAAAAAGAAGGACGAGAATGAAAATGAAAAATCCTCCAAACCTGATTATGATAACGATTACTATTCAGGTAATCAAGAAGTTATTGAAGGATATTTGCATGGTGAGAATATTGATGTCACAGCTTCAAACAAGCCCTTTTTATTATCAGTGTATAAAAGAATAGTTACTGTAGTTGAAGCGCAATTCGAATCAGTTAGCGACATAAAATCACAATCAAGGGAATTGCGAAGGCAAAGAATATGTACTTATTATAGATTCAAGAGATGGGAAAAGGTTAATCGCTGATAAGGCCGAAAAGGCAAATTGTAATTAGTAATGCAAGTCAGCAATTGATTTTTTCGATAATAAAGACTTGGATACAGCATTGATGTCAGGATCTGACTGTCGGTAGCTGAAACATCACATACAAAAAAATGAGTAAATTCAAGCAAATATGCAAACATGGAATAGCGAACGGAATGAATAGTCAATGACATAGAAGTTTATCACTATTTCTAATTGAATAAATATTGCAATATGAACGCCTGGATCTCCTTACCACAGATAAACTTTATGTTAAGGAAGTTATGATCAACAAGAATTAGCCTCTAACTTTTGTAGTTATAATAAATATTGATCCAAAAATGAACTTGTCATGTCATAGGGATGTTTTCTTAGGAAAGGAAGAAAAAGAGGTAATGCACCACATCAAACAAACATCGATAAAAATTGTGAATTTACACAAAGTTATTTGCTTCAACATTAGATTACTAGATCTGACAAGTACTAGATCAAATACTATATTTTGTGTGAATGATATTTGTTCCAAGCTTATGTTTATGCTATGTAATTTCTTAGTATCTGACCTAAGTATATCCGAAGCTCTTTCTTAATGCAGTACGAAAGAGCTCATCTTTCATAACATCCAACGGTCGATTATTTGGAGCTACCGTCTGAGTCTGTTTGACCAAGTAATTAGGAATCGGATTAGGAAAATAAGTTCCATTGCGTCGACAAGCGATATAGTCAATAAATGAAACAATGTTTCCAATGCCATCGTGCAAATTGTTGATATGCCGCTTGACACTGAACTTACGGGAGGAGTACATTCCGCACATAGCACATGCCCATCTAGGTTTGCCACTCAATGTGTAAAAACCCATATAAACGAATTGGCACAGTGTTTCATCGTGAAACCCATATTTCTATTCAGCATCTTATAGTACAATCTTCTATAAAAGTATGTATATATTCAAAGTATACAGTATACTAGATAAACTAAATAAAAATACGGAAGCTGATTTAGCTTTGAGTACACTTTATGACTGCTTGATTAGCTTCCGGAAATTTTCCGCATTCTTTGCGATTTCTTCATTCCATGTTTCTTCTGTGTATCCGTGCACTTCAATTCCATGCTTCTTTGCATTGGCAAGAAGTTCTTCTTCCGTGTCGCCATACATAGTATGAGTACATACTGGGTCGCCGGCTTCTTTACAATTCAGACTTAATGTCATTTGGTTAATACTGTAAGTAATTCCTGGTTACTTTTATCTATTAAGCAACTTTGTTATTTGTATCTATTTATGAGATCGTTGAGATGAGCCCCCCCAGATCCATATCAACATTTTCTAAAATGATAGTGTTAAATTCAATCTTCTACTTATCTGTCAAAAGATGAATTTCTATTGCCAGACCATATCAGATGGAAGTATAAAAGCCGATAAGCTCAAAGCTATCAGAATTATATTGTCGTATCATCGTCAGAATTTTCGTTAGAAAAATTGGAAATAGACGATCTTCCTAATCGTCTTCGTCTTCGTCTGCTGGTAGTTTCTGAGTTATCTTAAGTAATTCTGTGTCTGCTGAGTTTATTTCTTGAAATGCTTTCAGAGTATCATTATTCCCTGAGGAATCTTGAGCCATGTTTATGTGATTTAATACCGTCAACAATTGTTGCCCACCTGGACTATCTTCTCCTCCAACCTGTGTCATGAAAACTCTTACTTCAGTCTCAGCAGAACCTAAATCGCCTATTGCTCCCGCGGTATCATTGTCTTTTAGAGCTTCACGTGCTGAATTTATATTATCTGTTAGTTCTCCGAAATCTGATTGTGTAAGAACACCCATAGGTCCGGGTCCTGCTGCTGCTTGCGTTAAATTGGATGATGTCGAGTTGGCATTTGTAGTATTTTGCTGCCCTGTTGCTTGTGTTTGGTTTGATGACGTAGCATTCTGACCGAATACCTCCGAGGTTGTCAATCCGGATATAGATGCTACTAATGAAAGTGCGACAGCGACAATAAATATTTGTTTCATTACCAACCAAAAGTTACCATATGATATAAAAGTTATATCGCTAATATCTCGCCGAGATATATTATTAAACAAGCAAGAAGAATTTTAGTTCCATAATACAACTATCTATAGACCAATACAGATATGGAATCGGAGATCAGTATTCTAGTCCAATTACAAAAGTGAAATCATTTATAGTATAATTATAAGATAAAACTTAATCAACTGAAATATAGACTTGTCAACTTAGTATACTCTAGACAACAGTATGACTCACGTTCAATATATCAAATATGGAATATTATCCGGGCTCTTACTAATATGCACGATCATGTCTAGTGTGACTGCAGATAATCAGAACTCAGTTTTTGCACAGATTACTCCAGCTCCAGAAAAATTAGATAGCAATACTGTTGCCACAGATAGCTCACATGATACTGGCTCTGGCAATGTCAATCCACAGGGTATAACACCCAGCGAAAAAACAGATGGGACCATAGAAGAAGATTCTACTGATTCGACCGATTCTAATGACGTTAACAGCGGGCCGACAACAGCTGAACAAGACGATGATGAAACAATAAGTACTGAAGAACAAGATCCTGACCCGGCAGACCAATTGGCAGAAGCAATAATAAATGAAGTCAATGAAGCGTTGTCTGCTTCTGGTATATTCGGTCCATAAATCTCAACTTTCTTTTATTAGTTTGAATATTAAGAGCAGATTACTGGCTTGAATTTGTCAAAAGTATGCTATTCAGTCTGATCTGATGATCTCTGACTGGGGCTATGATTTCTGATAATGTTAATGTTTAGTTATATTAGCTGCAATTCTTACAATAGTACACTAATTTATGGAAGATGAAACTTAACTAGCTCTATAATCTCATTACATCGCGGGCATTGAATTTCCATGTCAAGCTCACACAATGCTGGCTCTTCTTTGCTCTATTACATTATATTCTTCTATTGTTCGAGAGCTTGACTTTTTTTGGGCTCCGGTTTTGGTGGAACAAGTCTTGTTCGGCTTTGTCTTGGCATGATGGATATTCACCAAAAATAATTATTCCCGACGGACCATGGGATGGGAAGAGATCCCCACTCCCAGCCGACATGTTACTTCAGTGAATAATAGTAGAGCTCACGATCGATGGTGATATGAGCTTATTTCCAGAAGAAAATGTACTTACTAGAGAAATCGAAGCATGGCGCGGTTTCATAGAAAAGCTGCCATCAGAAGATGATAAAGCTATAATGATCAAATTGTTAAATGACTGTTATAAATATGCGATAGCCATAAATATCCACGATCATCCATTTCCCGCCGAACCCGTCATCATGGCGCTACTATTATCTCAACATAAACTCATCAATCAATTGAAGTCTGTAATACAATCAAAACAGACAAATAATGAACGAATATGTAAGCATACCCGTAACAACTTCAGAGAGATGAAATCTTCTAGACCCAGAGTTAGCATATCATCTAATTTGAAGCAAAACTTATCTTGTTCTGTATTATAACCCATTTGAAGTCAGTGCTAGAGCTAAAGTGATAAATCATCGACTAATCCCAGCCATATGTTGTCTACTAGTACTATTGCTATATACCACACTGATGAATAATAATACTGAAGCCCAACTTAGCCAAAACAAGTTAGAATCAATTGCAAACCAAACAAATGTGTTAATGAGTCCCCAATTTAATGTTGGAAACCGTCCAATTTCTATTAGTTATCTTGGTAATACTAGCATAACTGAAGAATCTGTATATGTAGCAAATTCTGGTTCTAATACAGTATCTGTAATTAATCCAGCCATAACTACTGTAAAGACTATAGCCGTTGGAGATGACCCCAGATTTATTGCTTCATCGTATCCGTTTGAAGATTATGTATACGTAGCAAACTATGGTTCTAATACTGTATCTGTAATTGATTCAACCAATACCACTGTAATAAAGAATATAACTGTCGTAGATGACCCCAGATTTATTGCTATTTCTCCATTAGGAGAATCTGTATACGTAGCAAACTATGGTTCTAATACTGTATCTGTAATTGATTCAGCCAATAACACTGTAATAAAGAATATAACCGTTGGAAAATTCCCAGAATCGATTGCTATACTGCGAGATTATGTATACGTAGCAAACTCTGGTTCTAATACTGTATCTGTAATACTGTAGTGATTATTAGAAAGTTCGAGAAAGAGAGTATCGAGGCAAATTCTTCTACTTTAATTATATGATATAATCCACCAAATAATCATGATAGAAAGAAATTCAGTATATAATATGATGATACTAAGTGACTAAATATTGAGTGGATGCGATATGGCGAATTCCGTTTAAATGTATAAGACATATAGCGACTTGACGCATTAGTGGCCCGCTGTGGATTCAAATCTAAAAGCAAATATTATGATGAAAAGACTGGAGAATACATCCCGTATGATGTCAACGGGCTATTGCTGGTGTGGTGTGGTGTGGTGTGGTGTTCATAGAAAAATTCTTTTTTTACTAGTTTCACGCACGAGAAGCTACTAACGTATCATGTTCGGAGAGCGCATAAGACATCTAATAGCTGATAACAAAAAAACAGCTATCACGATGATAATCGGACCAATTGTCGGATTGATCATTACTGGTTTTGTTGTCGATTACGTTAGTATAACACCCAAAAGATTAGCTGGACTTCTAGAACACGATGAAGTGTCGGTCGCAGAACGTGTGTTTGGCATTACAGAAAGTAGCAAGTCTAAAGCCAATGTATTAGAGTTTAACGAATTACGAGCACAGTTTAAACAGCCGGTTAGATTAGAAAACTTAGATCTATCAAATAAGACTCTAAGTGGAGCGAACTTAGATTCTTTAATAATAACAGATTCTAATCTTTCCAATACCAATCTTGAGAACTCAATTCTGGATAATGCACAAATTTCTGGTGATTTGTCAGATATTAACTTGAAAAATTCTAGTCTACTTGATGCAATTCTAAGAAGCACTGATCTGAGAGATGCAGATTTAACAAATTCTGATCTTCGGAATGCTACATTAACAAATGCTACTCTTACTTCTGTCACTCTAACAAATTCTGATCTTCGGAATGCTACATTAACAAATGCTACTCTTACTT
>JAATVR010000225.1 GCA_014523665.1 Nitrososphaerales archaeon TH526 | reverse complement strand
TACAACGTATCGATAGAACTTCGTCGCCAGCTCATTTGGGCAAACTTCGAAACGCCATTGATCTTATAGTTGATAAAGATACGCCCGTTCTTGCCGCAGCCGACGGAATGGTGACTTTTGTTAAAGATATCTCTGACATCGGAGGACCTAACCCAGCATATTGGGAGTATACAAACTTTATTGTAATCATGCACTCAAACGGAGAATACTCACGATACGATCACCTAAGCTATAATAGTTCAAAAGTCATAGTTGGTCAACATGTCATAGCAGGAGAAGAGATAGCTAAGGTTGGAATGACAGGATATACATATCTACCACACCTTCACTTTCAGGTTTTTGTAGTTACTGGATTTAATATGTGGACAGACTTCGAGACTTTGAAAGTTCGATTTTAATATTCTCCCAGGCATTACTGTCGTAAATATTGCGCGATTAACATAAAATTATTTAGTCGTCATTCTATCGATAGTCTATCTATCAATCAATGATTGTTACCAACCGACAGAACACAACTTATCCTAGTATTTGTCGTGGAGCTTCATACTCGTTAGCATGTTGCTGCCTAACAACAACTTTATTTGTCTTATAGAATTCTAGTTCCATTCCTCTTGTTAGACTATATTCTATTTTAAATGATTCGTCAGTTGCAATAGGCATCAGTTCAGTGTTATGTGAATTACAAATAGGACAATTGAGGACATGTGATGATGATCCAGATAAAGATTCTAGGTCGTCAATGCCGAAATAAGACGCACACCAGTAACAGGAATTACAAATCACAAAATAGATTTTATCGATAGGCTGCAATATTTTGTTGTTTTCTATGGTAATAGGAGAGAGCTTGATTTTTTTCAGTGGCAAGTCGTACACCATGGTAAGTCTAGTCTTTTTCATTACATCTCAAATAGTATTATCTCATCTTGAGCATTTATACATTGTCATATCAACTTTTCTGAGCCAAATCAGAGAGGAAGCTATAAATTCTTGAGGAAATGATTATATTATTATAGATTCTGTGGTATAAAATATTTTTCATAATGGCATTTGAGCAATATGGTAGTAGGTCGGGGTAATTCGTTCTATTCATTCCCGACCTGCTACCATCTTGTTCGTATTGTATGGCTGTTTTAGCCTATGAAATCGGGGTTGGAGGGTATCAACAACCAACCCCTGAGTGAAGTTATTCAATTTTGCGTATGATATTTCAATGAAATTGTTGACTGTACCTAATGAATAGTTGCATACTAATACGATATATGAAATCAGACTTATTAAAACAAAAATATCTTCGAAAGAGAATGGTCCCAACATCTGCCATAGTGATATGTATTGGAGCAATTCTATAACTACCTGATACAGTGTCTAAAAGATAGGTTTGTTACTGCGGAGGTAGCAGGTTCCACAGATACGACATAGGTCTAGACAAATAATAGCTAAAAAAGACTGTGTGAGTCTGCAAAATCGATCTATTACTGATTCAAATTATGGTGCTCCATTTCCATAGGAGCTTGTATGTAATGACAGTGTCTAAATAAGTTGTTGAGCATAATATTAGTACGATGAGTCAGCAGCAGCAGCAATTACTCAAACAAGATATGACTGTCTCTCAGATTCTACGTACATACGGGAAACAATTTAGACAGATTCAAAACCTATATTCCGAGGGGGTTAACGGCAGGTGTGCCCTTGGCGTGATCATGTCTTATTACGGTTGGGACGGAAGAGATGATTCTGATGCTGCCGAACTATTATTGGCTGCATCAATTCAGTTGAAACATGCAGTTGTTGATGAAGGCTTACTAATGGAATTGAATGACTCAGGTTACACGTTTGAAGAAATAGCTAATCACCTGGACAGAATTGAAAAATAGCTGAATACATGTGAGCTGTAGCAGTTATCGTTGGGTTTATGATCAGCGAAACTATGGTTGTGATAGCTTAACCGAATGGTTAACATTAGTACGCAATAATAAAACGGCTCTAAATTCTACAGATTCAGACGGCAAAAATATAGCGATTATATCGCAAAATAATTAGCTTACCTTGTCATCAGTTGATGACTAGAGTAATTTCTAATATATCTGATTTCTGTTAACAGGCAGTTCTATCTATAAACTTCTCTGACTATTAACTGAAAACTCTGCTGCTGTTTCTCTTGCAGTATTTTCAATAGCTTTTGCTGTACTCGCATCGATTCTCGTAAACTCTTTTGTGTGTCGTTCAGCTCGTTCGAAATCGTTTCCCAAGGCTTGAATATTTCCAAAAAAGATGTCGTTACCTATTCTAGCTGTTGCTGAAACGTTTTCGACAATATTGCTAACTGATCTGGCCCATATCTCCGCAGAGACTCTTGGAGAAAACCAGTAACTAAACATTCTATTAGCATTTTCATAATACGGGTTTGCAGAGTTAAAGACAGCATTCATTACTGATTTTTGAGCTTCAACATAATCTTCTACCATTTTTCCGGTGGATTG
>JAATVR010000224.1 GCA_014523665.1 Nitrososphaerales archaeon TH526 | reverse complement strand
GAGAATAGACGATATTATTTCAGTTTTGGATCTTTGTCTTGGGCGTCGTTGCATTTTCTGTCTTCCAACAGTTGACACTAATTTATAAAAATAATGTATCATAGTTAATCTATCCATCTATCGTGTGTAGATTTTGGGGGGTCTTATTGATTGTTAACATCTATTCTATGCCACAATTAGATGTACAATTTCAATTAAAGTACTGTAATGATTATATACATTCAAGAAGAAATTTTAGAATGAGAGATAGCAAATCAATGATTCTATGGGAAACTATTATGCGTTTAACAGAGCTATTCTCCAAGAGTCCCCGCAGAAATATGGGCCAGAGCAGTTAGCAATATTGCAGAAAATGCTGAATTAGATAATGAGATTGAATGCCCGCGCTGCAATGAGATTATGGAATTGTGCTCCAGTTTCGACAAGTTGGTATACAGTTGTGAGAGCTGCAGTTTTTTGCTGAAATGTGTGTAGAGAGCAAGACATACATCTTGTCATAAGATTTTTGTTCAATCAAGACGTCAATCTTGATTTAGTAATTGAACATTAAACATTGATCTCATATTCGGTATCTTGGAATTTAATTAATTTCTTTCTCAAACGATTTGCTTGTTTGAAGTCATAGTTAGCATTTGCGACTTCTATTGCTTGTGTCTCTGCACCATATTTCAGATCAGACAATCGACCCAAAATACTTTCAAGTGTATCGATCTCGTTTATTAAGACGTCTGATTCACGTAGATTATTGCAGTCTTTTAATTTTAAATTTAGCTCTTGAACTCGTTCTTGAAGCGAGTTCTCAAATTCTATCGTTTCCATCATCTCTAGTCGCTTTTTAGTTACTCCAAGTTGTTGCCGCTCGTCAATATCTCGGTTTAGTATTGATTGGATGGTTCTTGTAGTCCATTGGAGAAACTCTATTTCATCCCGCCGATCAGCGATATATATCACATTCAGTTTCACATTTGTTCCGATTTCTACTTCCTCTTTGAGGGATCTTCTCTTCGATAATCTTTTGTAGTTCGATGAGTTTGTGTTTGCGCATAAATCAATGCTGTCTATTAGTGATATAATTAGTGGATTACCAAGAGCAGGGGGAGATTCAGATTATAGCTCCAAATAATTGACCATTAGATGCTATGAGGGATGAGTTCTTTTAAACAGCATTAAGAAAGAGCTTTAGATATCCATAATTACTGGCTGGTTTATCATCTATGTCTGCGAATTACAATTTATAATTCTTAATCTGATCTATATACTAGTTCATCCAGATAGTATATTTAAGAGGACGCTATTCCCCCATTATCTGAAGTATCAGATTTCGTTCTCTTTTACCAATATCCATCTCCAGAAAGACTATCTGTTGCCAGGTTCCTAACATTAGAATACTGTCCTTGAATGGAATAGTCAGACTTGGACCAATCAAAGAAGCTTTCACGTGTGAGTGTCCATTACCATCATGCCACATATTTTCATGATGATATTCTATGTTTCTTGGCACTAATCTAGACAACATATGAGGGAAATCTTGTCTTAATCCTGGTTCATATTCGATTGTTGTTACGGCTGCAGTTGAACCTGAAACAAAAATAGTAATGATACCATCTTTAAGTTTTGACTGAGTAAGTATTTTGGAAGTTTCTGGGGTAATGTCGATCATGTCTCCCTCTCCTTCAGATTTTATATAAATAGTTCTAGTCACTATTTGCATTTATCTACTTCATACGCATTTCCATAATAATCTTTACCATCTTACTATAAAGAGTAATTTTCAGATTACATTTGGAACTAGCAGGAGAAGAATACTTCATGTTACACTAATAAATTAGATTTCCACATGAACATGATGCTTCTAGCGGTACCAGGTATGCAAAATGAATATAGATGCAAAGGATGAAGGCTATAACTATAACTTCGCTAGCAGGATCGTTAGCAATTCCTGGAGGAAAAATGCATTTACTAC
Source organism: Nitrososphaerales archaeon TH526 (assembly GCA_014523665.1). Lineage (GTDB taxonomy): Archaea > Thermoproteota > Nitrososphaeria > Nitrososphaerales > Nitrososphaeraceae > TH5896. Next base: position 1,887 of record JAATVR010000224.1, on the reverse strand, counting down.
AATATATGATGCATGTTAGACCATAATATGATTGATCGTCTGTCAATAAATTCATATAAAATATCAAATGTTTATTTCTTGTCTCTAGATAAGGTACTTAAGCATGTCTTAAATACTACCATAATAAAAAATAATAAGTAAAAGATATTTGGTTACTTAGTTTCATTCCCGATTGCAGAATTTATAAGCATTAATATGTATTCTATCGGAGTAAGTTCCATATCTTGCCTATCTTTGTAATTGCTGCAGATTTCCAATATCGCCTGTTATCTATCTTCATCTAATATAATATCTATCTGATGTTGGTGCTCATTTTTTTTGGTCATCCATTCTTGACGCTCTTCAGAGTTTATATTGTTTATCTTATATTTCCATCATATTCCAGAAACCCACTCATGTTGGGAAGAATATGTACACAAAAATGTAGTAACTGTGAGACCATCTAAAAAAATTAACTAACCATATTTTGAGGTATTAAGGGTGAGAAGGTATATTCTGATCATTTTTAGAAAAATTATGTATATTATACATCTATTTCTCTAGATTGTTATATATTTTTAAAAAAATAAACTAAACCTTTTAAAGTTTGTCGCACTAATTAATTATAATGACAAGAAGTTTTAAGGATTGGTGGGATATCATACCGTCTGACCTAAAAGAGAAAGCACTCAATGGTAATAAATCAAATACAATATTATTAAACCAAGTCAACTATGTCCTTCTGCATCTAGAACTAGAGGACAAACATGAAGCCAAACCATCACACGGAGAACTCAGAACTTGGCTGCATAGCGGTCAGGTAGATGTTGTCAGGATAAAATAAATAACAAATATTTTATTTCAAATATTAAATAGAATATACGCACAATCAGTCCTTTTACATGAAGGGGTGATCTCAATTGCTGCAATATTCAATGGAAATGAACTTTATAATGGAAGGCATCCAACCCAGCAGATTTATCCAATGTAGATCACAAGAATGAGAAATAGATTCTAAAATGCGTATAAACTGTTTGCATTCTACGCTTAGTATCTTGACACTCTTATTAAGTTAAAATTCGCTTTCCTGGTCATGCATGACCTCTTAATATAATTAGAAAAGGCAAAGGTATTAGAATTGAAACGAATTCATCCTTTTATTTTGATTCGGAATTAGACGAAATTAAGTTGGGCATTGAATCTTAAACCTATCATAGGATCGTTATTACATGGTATTTTATCCGAATAGCCTAGCTTTGCGGCGACCCCGAACGGCTCGACAGGTAGTTCAGGCAACAAACAAATCGATATTTCTATTGTGATATCAGTACCAAATTAGATTTTAATCATAATTAGAGTTCGAATCCGCATGATCAGTAATAATGATATTAAAAGATACTAAAATTTTGGATAACGATTTAACATTGAATATCGTAAATTAATTTGCACTTACAATAAACTAACTATGAAAGCTGAGATTATATTGTTAGAGATAGCGGATCCATTCATTCAAAAATAAGAAAGTGAAAAGTAAGAGAGGAATTCTTGGCTTTAAATTTTGAGCCAGCTAGGAGTCCACCATCTGTTTATTTTTTAATATCTTTTAGATATTTCATTTTGATCAATTTCTTTACTTTACTTGCAGAGTACCCATATAGATCTAGTCCTCTTATCCTTGAAACTGCTAAATCAGATCCTATAGAAATTGCGAAGTTATCTAGCAAAGGGTTTTCAACTTTGTACTCTTTCATAGTACGCCCTTGTTCTTTGATCATAGAATAGATATTTTGTGCGGCGATTTTTCCATGTTGTTCTGCAAAATACGCTGTTGTCGGTACCGGATATCCTTTATTATTAAGTATAAGTGCGGCATCACCTAATACGAAGACATTCTTTCGTCCTTCTGCT
>JAATVR010000017.1 GCA_014523665.1 Nitrososphaerales archaeon TH526 | reverse complement strand
TCGAAAATGAGATTATCTGCTCTAAAAGTTGCAATAGGCCCGGAATTAGTAATTATATAGTCTTTTTCTCTATCGCAATCTACACTGTAAAATTCTTCGTCAGACGTATCAGCATACCATTCACCATTATCTTCAACTTCAGATACTCTTTTCCAATTATTGTTGGCGTCAACGTCCAAATACGATTCCATCTTTACAGATGAATCATTCTCAAGATTATACATTATAGTTTTCCAACCGATCCATTTATTTACGAGAGAGTTAGGTATATCTGAAACTCCACGTGTATCAGTATATCCTCCAGTGTGCCATATTTCCTTTTTCCAAGATACTTTGCCATCAAAATATAAACCGCCATTTAAAGCTGTTCCCTCACATGGAACCATATCATTATGTCGTCCTCCTCTTGCACGCCATGTCAGATGAGGATCTAACGAGTCTCCGTCTTCATTCCCCTCATCCTGATCAGAGAATTCACTAGACCCTGTGGTTAGGGTGGAAGATATCATTTTCACGTATCCTGTCATTTCTACATTCTTCCATTCTTCTTGCCCTGGAAGCGTATCTACACGTATCCTAACCTTTGAACTATTTACTCTCCATGAATCATCTGACTCCTGATCTAGAGCAATATCTGAAGTGAAAGAAACAATTTCGTCATCAAACGGATTCTGCATGGTAATGAACCACTCTCTTCCACCCTCTAATGTAGGATAGATCTGGAGGGTACCAAATTTATCCATTCTTCTTTCTCCCTCCGGAATAGGGGGAGGGGCAGGAGGAATAACAAATCTTGTATAAAGTAAGATAAAAATAATAAAGAGAACTAATAAACCTGATGCGCCTAATAAAATCCTCTTTCTTTGTTTTGCACTATCAGATATCTTCATTTATATCAATAGTTTTTAATAGATAAAATAAGGGAGATATAGAATGATTGATTGCAAATAGGTTGCACAAAAATATGTGTCTTAGAAAGTAAACTCCATGTGAAGTTGCTGTAGACTACTATTGTTTTCTTTCTGGGCATACAATATTACATTAGACGTGAAAAATACTCTTATGCAAAGTGCTACGAACGCGGCAATTACATACAATGTAAAGATAGAATATTTTATCCTTAAACTCACCTTCTTCATAATAGAAGACTTAATCCGCATCGCCTGATATAAAGGATGGGCCATACATGCAGCAAGTTCCGCTATTCAAATTTCAAAAAAAAACAGATTCAATCGCATTTAGCTATTGATCCAGCACGGGAGGAAGTATGGATAGTAGGTGATGATGACTGCTACAACTTGCCTCGATTATCATTATGAACCCTTCCGGCACCTCCATTGGTGACCGGGTTTTTCCTATTTTTTTTGTTGAGGATTAGATATTATCCCTGCTAGTCAGTTACTAATACTGGTATCCTTTATCTGAATTTGTTTAGTTGCTTCCAGAATCGTCGTCTCCTCCTTCATCCGGACTTGATTTTCTCTCTTCATCTCCTTTCCTTTCTCATCATCTGGGGGACCTTGGTCGTCTTGTGGTGCTTAGATTCAATGTAGAATCAAATGGATTTCAATCGTGTTGTACACTCAAAGTAATTCACCTCTATATTCTCTAGTAATTCACGAATCTTTGGAAAGTAATACTTCCCATGGTCTGATTTTTGGTGCTTTTGCAGTGCATCCTTATTCTCGTATTGTTCCATAACTAGGTAAGTCCTTGGTTGTTCGGATTTGTAAAGGTCATAGTAATTACATTCATTATCATGTTCTCTAACTTTCACTGCTAACTCTCTAAAGAGCGATTCAAATTCATTTGTTTTACCTTCCATTACAGTTACAGACTTTATACCACCCACTATCGCATCCGGTGGTAGCGACTCACCCATATCTATCACTTTCTCAATATCTTCTGTAATTGTTGTCATACAAACACCAACAATACGAAGCTAGTTAAAGCTTAATTGACCAAAAACTAATGTGAATCCACTTTCGTGATTCGCATCATTGATCATGGGGTTGTTTCTAGAAAGTCATTAATCGTATTGGTGACTAAGGTACAACTATCCTACCAAGATGGAGACCTAGTTACGATAGCCTCATACTTTGTTGAAGGATTTATGTACGTTTATTGAAAATTAAGCGACACTATTTATCAACTTTTATCTGTTGTTCAGGAAGCCTTTTCTTCCTCACTTCTGTTCGAGATTATGAATATCTTCTTCCAAAGTTTTCTCGGTAATACTATGAATAGATCTACTAAGTAATTTTTCTAATATTCCATAATGAAGTTCCCCTTGCAATCTTATTTGAGTATTACCCGGACTTATTTCCTGGCATCTGATGGTCGTGACACTTCCTTTACCATTACCATCTATGATTTCTATTCGAATAGTACTCTCATCACCAAGCCTAGTGAGCCGATTAACCGATGTGATCTTCTTGCCATGAAATGAGCCTTCTTGCTCAAATTCGATACTATTATTCTCTCCTTCTTTCTTATTAACAATCTTGACATTCTTAATATATTCTGGATGAAAATGAGGCAGCTTTTCTACATTCGTAAAATAATCCAAAACACGTTGAATAGATGCCTTCACCTCCTTGGTTAGATCAATTCGAACAGTCATGTAGTGTCAATATATTAGAGCTAACATCAAAATATATGCAGATCGATATGCGCAATAGTGGCATCTTACTAAATACGTCTAGTCCTCATATCTTTTTATATATCTCAAATAATATTGAATATCGCCTTCTACCTCGAATCTTATGATGATGTTCATCCTTTATGTGTACTGAGTATCTCGTCGTGTTTGAAATTTCATCTTGCAGTCCCGACAAGTATATCGTTTAATTACACATTTTTAATATAACTGGCGATATATAGTCTGAAGCATATCAATAATCAACCTCATCATCTTCATTAAACATATCTTTGTTGGTGAATATTGAAATAAGAGCTGAAAAAATCAAGTGTGATCGCTTTAGCTCTCTTCATTTCAACTCTGAGCAATCTTGTTTCTCTATGGCTACTTTTTGTTGATTCCTTGTTTGTGCTCATACACATAGTAGTTAGATCTAAACTCATGATATAAATAATACATTATGTATAAGATCATTTGGCAACTGGAATTATAATCTGCAATAAATTGCACGGAAAAGTCTTACATTCATCAATTAATAACATTAAACGTTATGAAACCAAGTAGAATTTCTATAGGTTAACAAAGTTAGATTTTGAGATATGATTCAAGATTTGTTTGTGAGCTAACTTTCAAGTGCTCAATATAAGCTAATATGAGTTAGATGGCCAATTAGATAGCATATTATTGATGTATATGACTCTCTATGTAAATAATAATATATCGAGCGAATAGCAACAATTATAGCTTAATGAAGACAAGACAAGACCACAATCATTTGAATTCAACCATAAATATCGACTATAATGAAGCAGGAATCAGTCAACGAATAGCAGAAGCTACTTTTGAACTCAATAAACATTATGTTACTATGGTGGCAGAAAGAATGTCATCTAACAATACTGATATTCTATCCCGATTCATCATCTATAGTAAAAAAGAGCGAAATAATTCCCGTAATACGGTAATGTCGTTTATCGATGGAATTGTATATTTAGAAAATTATCATCAACATAAAGATCTTGAGAAAATGGATAAAAACGATATCACTTCATTTCTTGATAGTTACCGCAAATCAGAAGCCGAGGATCTACTTCATAGATGGATCAATACATATAACATTCGATATCAAGCTCTCTTTAAATTTTTTGGATGGTTGTATAATTTGAAGTATGATGATGAATCGAAAAAAGTATCCATTCC
>JAATVR010000223.1 GCA_014523665.1 Nitrososphaerales archaeon TH526 | reverse complement strand
TCCTCCTAGCCCATTCAATTGAGGGTTTGTGTGAATCAAATCCTACGATTTCTGAGTTTGGGTACGCCTTTGCCATCAGAATTGTTGATACACCATGTCCACATCCAACGTCTGCTACTTTTGCTCTCCCATTGATGAGTTTATTTTCAACGCCCTCTAGCGCTGGGATCCAACTGGTTATTAAGTTGGCAACATAGTTTGGTTTGAAGAATCTTTCAGTTCCTTCAAATAGGTAATGATGATGGTCTCCCCATCCTAGACCCTTTCCGGTCCTGAATGCGTTGATAATCTTTTCTTCATCTTTGAAAAGACTTACTATGGATTGATAGAAACCTGTTATGTACGCTGGGCTATTCTCATCAGTAAGTGCATAAGCATGCTCTTCGGAAAGAGAGTATGTGTCGTTAGTTTGATTGTATGTGACAAAACCTCCTGCAGCTTGACCAGTAAGCCATTCTTTTATTATTCGTGGATGTGTCCCCGTCTTCTTTGCTAGTTCTTCTGATGTCAACTCACCTGCTCCTGCCAAAGCTTTGAACAATCCAAGCCTGTCGCCAACAAAGGTGATTAGTGCGCCTACTGCTGCTCCCCATTCATTCACGACCTTTCCTATAAATTCCTGCAACTTTGCTTCATCTACTACGACCTTTTGTACCTGGCCTCCTTTAGAATTCATTACAAGTTGTTGTTGTATTTCTCGTTTCTCTTTTTGTTCTTGTCTTTCCATTTCAATCACTTCGGATGATATTTTTTCATGTATCATAATATACGGTATAGGATATATGATGATAAATTATGGACGGGAGTGCAACACCCGTATTCTACACAAATTTAGCAGCAGATGTAACGTCCAAAAATTGCCATGGTTGATCATTCGTAGCTAACCTTAATTGAAGCTCCCAAATATGGCAAAGCTGGTAGAGTAATTACTTGGATGCCAAAGATGTAAGAATATTCTGTGAAATAACATTCAAGGGTTTCTAGTTCGACGATTTTATGGGTATGACAAGTATTTTAAAATGTATTTAATAATTGTTGTCATATGAAGTTTAATGTCAAAAGAGGATGGTGGGTATCAAAAAGTAGCAAATAAAAAAGACCTAAAGGAAAGAGGTATGCTGAAGGTTGAAGTTCTTGGTAAGTCTATTTTATTGTCTATGGTTAACGGCGAAGTATATGCTATTGATGCAGTATGTTCACATGAGGGTGGTCCTCTTGAAGACGGAATTCTTGATGGCTTTGAGGTTGAATGTCCGTGGCATGGATCTAGATTTGACGTAAGGACAGGAGAGGTTAGAAACCCTCCAGCAGATACCCCCCAATTGGCCTACGAAGTTAAGATAGATGGCGACTGGATATTGATTAAGGAAAAACTGCAACCAGAAGAACAACAGCTAGGAGTAAAAAAAGAGCTCCCTCTCTATGAACTGAATCTATTCCAGAAAATCAAAGCAGAGGGTACTGATATAATGTCGTTTAAGTTTAGTAACCAAGGAAAGAATAGTGATAGCGGTAAAAGTTCCTTCAATTACACAGCAGGACAATATGCTTATTTTGACATAGGTGGAGTAAAGAACGACCCCAAAGGACCGAATAGGCATTTTACTATTGCTTCTTCTCCGACTGAGAATTTTATTATGATTAGTACTAGAATAAGAGATACTCCGTACAAAAAGCAGCTTGCCTCATTAGAAGAGGGGACAGTAGTCAAAGTAAAAGGACCAGAGGGCAAATTTGTATTACATGATGATTGTTCAAAAACTGCAGTATTTCTATCAGGCGGGATTGGTGTAACTCCATTTAGGAGTATGATAAAAAATGCTACAGATAAACGACTCCCAGTAAAAATAGCATTATTTGATTCAAACAGAAATGAGCAAAACATACTTTACAAGGATGAATTTGATGAATGGGCAAATATCAACCAGAATTTAATGATTGTACATACTATTACTGGTGAAGAACGATCATCGCCTCCTGCTAGCGAATGGAACGGAGAACGTGGAAGAATAGACAAGTCCATGTTGGCCAAATATCTCACTAAAGAAGAGCTTGACAATTCAATATATTACACTTGCGGCCCACCAACTATGATAGATGCCATGCAAACACTACTTCAAAAAGATCTTCAAATTCCAAAAGACAGAATATTGATTGAGGAGTTTACTGGTTACTAAGTAGAGGAAAATAACAGCAACCATTCTGAAGAGAAGTAAGTATCTTAGTCCTTTTCAGATACTTTATGCTAATTTACTTTTTATAACTTCGAACCATTTCTTCGCCTCATTCTATGCAGAACTCAAAATTGAGTCCATAGATATGATGAGTAAAATACATAGAGCAGAACTAATTCGTTGTGATAACTGAGGAACATTTACTGCTTACTGTAATCCCATGTTGAGTAATACTTTGGACTTATTTCTAAAACAACTGATTGACCCTTTTTTACTGCACCTATTAGTTTCTGAGAGATTGGATGTTCAAGGGTTCCTAAATATCGAATATACATTTTTTCCACGATAGGAACGTTAAAGTTTACATCTTCAAGCACAAGAGAAATCCAATATTAGCAAAAGGAAACAGAAGAGGAGGATGACTTCTTATTTATCAAATATTTCAAAGCAAGTAGAGAAGCAGGGAAATCAGATTAATAAAATGGCATTAATGATTCAATCTTTAGTGAAGCAGAAGCAGACCAAGCCTACCACAGACTCAGGGATTGACAAATTACAATTCCAATCTATAAAACAAATCAAATCTCAGGTTAATCAATTGCAAAGACAGGTTACTCGGATTCAAGACGATGTTCGAAGGATAAGAACAACTTCTGGACCAAGTCCAACTACAAGAGCGAAATCTAAAAAGCTAGCTTCCTCCAGAGCTAACATTAAATCTAGATCTAAGAAAAGCAAGTCACTTAAGAGTACCAAAGTTAGAAGAAATAGAAAGAGTAGGTGACATGATCGGAGGAACAAAATACAAAAGGCTAGTTAACATCCTCTAGTGCAAGTTGAGCCGAAAACCATCGGGTTTGCACGTGCATCCTGTGATATAACTGAAGTCTTGACAGGAGGCGGATTTTCGATTCAGGATGCTGGTGAACGCAATCCAACCGTGTTTAGTGCTCGGGATCCTGACGATCCCAACTCCTGGCTTGTCCAACTAACAAACCATGATGCGGTTGAAGTAGTGATAATTCAAGCATTTGCAGAATGTGCAAGTCAATGAGAGTAACACTAGACATTTCTTATTCGCGCCATACCAAGCTGG
>JAATVR010000222.1 GCA_014523665.1 Nitrososphaerales archaeon TH526 | reverse complement strand
GTCCGAAGATTTTCTTCGGCATATTTTGTTGGACAATCATATCATTCTGAAATTCGGTTCGGTAACTAATCCATTGGTCTTTAATTTTGCATGAAATAAATTTTAGATTGTGTGATACTCTGCGCAAGGCATAAATCAAGTTTTTTTTTGAAATGATATCCTCTAGAGGATAAACTAATATCATCAGAGGTAACGATGGAATTGGGTCCTTAACGATTCACACTCGCGTCACAGATATCGGGATAAGTAGTGTCATTTTACAGGATGCAGCCCATGAAGATGCCTGCTTGTTATAGCGACTGAGATAAAGGAAACGGTCAATGTTAGTTAGTAGCATCAACTGATGTTCATGTCACTGGTTCTCCTCAAAAGATAGATTTGATTTGCACAGCCGCTAGAAGCAATCAACGACTGTGCAGAAGTATCATAGTAATGATGACTATATTTGCTTCCTGGTCTTAGATCTCTGCACCAGCAACTACCGCTGATTGATTCCTTGAAGTTCCAACATTATCAGGCGATTCTTCTGTCACTTCAATAAGATTATATAAACTTGAATTTGTTATCTGCTGAGTGGCGGCCAATTCGTCATCAACGAGCTGGCCTATGCCTATGTCATCTCCAGTAGAGTTGTCTACCAGCCAAGCCACATATACAGTGCCATTGGTTGGTGAGTCATCCATATCTACCTGAATCCTTAACCCGTATTTATCCGGCCCAAGAGAGTAAGTCCCAGCGTTATCTCCCCCGAAAGTAGCGTTGCCTTCAGGTGCAGTGAGATCTCCACTTTCTTCAGTTTCTTCCTGTGCGAATGAGGAGGTAACAAGCTGAGTCCCATTCAAAGTTGGCATCGATATTGTCAAGGCAATAGCTGCAATGGTAATTGCCATAAACTTTAACACGTTATGCTTCGCCAAAAGCTTTCTATTATCTTTAAATACTCGGGTAGAATATTAATTTTGCTACCATAGAGCAATTTTTCAGACGACATACTTCGATCTTCTGATCCCCTTGAACTCCAAAAGGTAGCTAAGCCAGTTAAATGAATTCTATAGTTGTCATAGGAAGAATGGATTAAGCCCAACTTATTCAGGAGGATTATTCCTAAAGTGGGGCTTGTTTTCGCAAAAAGTCTGCGGTGAGATGTCCAGCTTTCTCTTGAAGACAAACAAGAAATCAAAGAATATTTGGAGGACCAAAGGTAATTAGAACTGATAATCTCTTATTGGGATAACAAAGGTCTCGTGATGGCTTTATCCTCTCCTTTCAACCTTGTCGCTACTTGCTAATTGTCGCAGTATAGGGTAGAGAGCCGCCTCATCGACAAGCGAAGAGAGACTGAAATTTTGCCACCCCTCATCCAATTCCAAGTGAGTACATTTGTTGACCTGCTGAGCGCTCAGATACGTTCCTAATCCTTCCCGAAGAGAACGTATCGGTTGTCTAGGGTTGATAGAAGGTCCACAAGGAGTCTTAGGATTCTTTTCTTCGTCTGGAATGTAATTACAGGCTGGCCTGCTAAACCGATTTCTCCTAACAATCGAGTCTTCTGATTCCATTTTACCCTTCCCTATTGAACCAAGTCCAGAGTGTCCTTTAACATTCTTAATTTTCCTTTGAGAGTAATAACTATATGCGTCTTTTAATCGAACCTTAAGATTAGGTGAGATAGAGGTCTTGCATTTTCTTTTTTGGAGGTATGCCAAATAGTCTAAAATATTGGTTCCGTAAAATTCCCCTTGATCACTTCCTCCATAAAGCTGATGAGGGTTAGTCATATCTTCATGCTTTTCAAATTTAGGGGTGTCCTTCTTCAAATCTTCAGAAGCTGATTCAGAAAGCTGTTTTTCGTTACCAGTTCTAGGACAGGCACTCTGGTTGTTTATTCTAATGCTAGCACCTCCTTTGAGAATGTTTCTGTCCAATGCATCCCTTTTGTGCATTAAGCCACCATAAACTAGCTTTGAGCGAGGTGGCTTCAACCCACACCGGGCATAGCAAACCGGCTTTCTCCTTTCGGTTCCTTGAGTGAGCCTAATTTTTTCAGAATTATTGCCAAGCATAGCAGCAGAATCCCAACCTCCTTGACTTTCGACTTCATTTGCTCTTACCATATCCACTGCTTCATTAGAATTCGTAAGATTCTTGTTACTTGAATTACCTTTGATATCTGAAGTGGACGTTGTAGTTGTGGTTGTTGTAAGATTAGTAGTCACGTAATTCTCTACTACAGAATTGCGTATTCTCTCTAGATCTTCCTTTTTGAACCCTTTCCGAGTCAGCAACTCTGACGACTTGTAAATTTCCTGGCTCAGATTCAAGGCTGTATTTATCATGTCTCTGTTCTCACGGAGTTTTCTGATCTCCAATTTTAGCTGCTCTGATTTTTCGGCCAAGGGCAGGTAATCATAAAAATGATCACGAAGATCGTCAAAAAGTATTTTCACCGCTGTATTGTCTTCCGTTGATATTCCTCTCT
>JAATVR010000221.1 GCA_014523665.1 Nitrososphaerales archaeon TH526 | reverse complement strand
CTATCGTTAGCGATACCACTCTAATAATAAGATGAATCGCTATATGAAACTATTCTAAGCCGTTACAAAACACGATTATTTGATTGAAATGAAGCTAGCGACAAACATGGGAGATTTAGGAATATGGAAAATGTCTTTGAGTTTTTGTTTTCGTTTCCATTTCTTCGGTCCTATCGTGGGTAGGGAAGGTTCAAGTGTTTGTGAAATCTTTCTATCAAGTGTGGTGCATTGTTAAAAAATAACTCGGTATGGTTATAACTCCTAACTAGAAATCCATTCATTAATAGCATATGAACCTGGTTTCTGGTAACCTGGTTGGTTGCACATGAATCTCACGATCGATAATCGAATAACTTTCTTAATTTGCCGGTAATAACCAATTGGATTATAAGTATTACGGTTATTAATAAGATCCAATTTGGGATATATGACTTGGATCGGAGTTGAAATCTCATTCTGATACCGGATACTGAAAGAAAAATAAATTTAAAATTATATGCTTCGATTAGAGAAATCTTGGAAACAGATAGAGTAGACATTGATTGGACTGAAAATTTGACTGTCGGTGCACTTAGAAAAAGACTTGATGAATCGTATCCTATCCTTTCCATCGTCAAGGCTCAGTTCACGATATCAGTGAATCGAAAGGCTGCTGATGACAGAGAATTAATCAGGACCGGCGATGAAATAGCAATTTTACCCCCAATTAGCGGCGGATGAATCATAAGTTGGGTTATCTAACATCTGAAGCTATCGATGTAAACAGGTTAATCGTAGATACCCATAACGGAGCTATTGGCGGAACGGTCATTTTCTTAGGAACTGTGAGAGAACGTAATAGTGAAAATCTCAAAATATCTCAATTATATTATGAAGCCTATGAGAGAATGGCAGAAGAAGTTTTTTATGATATTGAAACTGAGGCTAGACAGAAATGGAACGTTGAAAAGATTGCATCTAAACATCGAATAGGGAGTGTGAATGTAGGTGAAGTGAGTGTGGCCGTCATCGCTTCATCGAAACATCGAAAAGAAGCCTTCGGTAGTTGCAAATACATTATAGATAACGTGAAGAGTAGGGTACCCATTTGGAAGATGGAGATTACCAGGGCCGGTAAAAAATGGTTAGGAGGCACACTTATACTTCCGACAGAGAAATAACCCCTGGGAAAACGTGGAAATGACTAGAGTTGGAATGTATGACATAAGTGATAAGCCTGAGACCTTTAGGACGGCAATAGCTCAAGCCATTGTTAGACTATCTCCATCCACGGTAACACTAGTAAATGAAGGAAAAATTCCGAAAGGGAACATATTTGATGCCGCAAGAGTATCAGCTAATATGGCAGCCAAGCGGACCTGGGATTTATTGCCGTATTGCCATCCAATATCTATTGACCATATTGCGGTTGACTTTAGTGTAGTTGCCGAAGGGAAGATCAAAATTATAGTGACTGTGAAAAACGTAGATAAGACAGGGGTTGAAATGGAAGCTCTCACGGGTGCCTGTATAGCAGCTCTGACGATGTACGATATGCTCAAACCTGTAGATAGTACCTTAGAAATTGAATCTATCAAGCTGCTGGAAAAGACGGGAGGACTAAATTCGTATCTCCAAACCTATGATCGGACACTTCATGCTGCGGTACTAGTGTTGAGCGACTCGAGAAGTGAAAAAGAGGACAAATCAGGCAATGCCATACTCGAAAGACTTGCCAAGTACGGTCTGGAAGTAAGGGAATACAAAATACTGGCAGACGAGCAAAAAGTTATCGAACTTGAGCTCGTTAGACTTTGCGACGAAGTGGGAGTAGACATTGTGCTCACGAGTGGAGGAACCGGGGTGGGTCCACGAGATGTGACTCCACAGGCAACAGCAAATGTGATAGAAATGCAGGTAACTGGAATAAGTGAGACATTGAGAGCATATGGTCAAAAGAGGACCCCATTGTCGATGCTTTCTAGAGGTATAGGAGGTGTGAGAGGAAGTACCGTGATAGTTAACCTCCCTGGGAGTGTGAGGGCTGCAACAGAATCACTAGATTCCTTGTTTCCTGGTATTCTGCACATTTTTAGGATGTTAGAAGGCCATGGTCACTAACTACATTTTGTTTCCAGATTAAGGATCACATCACAAGTTTTATCCTAAAGACAAAATAAGTTAAACTAAAAATCTCCAGTTAGGGCACGTATTGCCAAGCAGATTCAATTTTGGATATCCTCATATCATGAAACAATTTGCTATAGGCCGTAGATCGCCATAACTATTTGCAGAATATCATCTGGTTCAAAAGAGCCTCAACCACGTTTTCAACTCGGTCAGTTAATGGTCAATCTTCCCAACTGCAGAGTTTCCTTCAGATGATGAAGGATGGATAACTGGACGTGGGAAAGACTCTCAAAAATATGTTCTCCATCTTGATTTCGCATTAATTCTGCTAGTTCATTTGAAAGTAGGAAGTTGAAAATGGCTTCTTTCATTTTTACTACAGGTTTCGATAGTCAGCTTGGACAGTTACCAAGACATAGACGTGTAAGCTACTTAGATTGTTTAACTTCTGATCTGCGTTACCCCGCGAGGTAAATGGCTTGACTGACGTGACTTAATAGAGGAATCGTCAGGTGAAACCGCATACCAAAACACTAGCCTTTCTGAATGAAATCATTAGTTAAGGAGGAGATTCTTCAAAATGCACTCTATCCATTTTAACTCTTACAACAATATTATTCCACAATAAATCTTGGACTTGCAACAGTTTGAGTTGCGTTAACAAACAGACCCTCAATTTCAGCCAATCTATCCATACTATCTACTTCAGTTCTTAGATAGAGGTAAGTCGAATCCGTTTTTATGGCTTCTAACAGTTCAAGCACCTGTTCATTGGTCACGCCATGCTTAATATCATAATTTATCTGCCTGCAGACCCTCGTTATCCCACCATACCGTCGATGCTGCCTTTTTTCCCATGCAGTTGCATTTTCAGGAAGTCCCTTTATGTACTTGATAATGGTTTTCTCCATGTGTTGAATATGCCATTCTTTCATAGGAAAACTATTTTGGATCAAAATTACCACTCACATCTTTCTAGTACTCATGGAGGTATATAAAATGACACTGGACTCACCGCCTTTGGCCATTCCTAGAAAGTTGGTATGTTTTCGATGAGTCGGTGAATAACAATACACCGTACTCTCCAGAATCTACGTCAGTCACAGTCAATATCCAACAGCGGCCGTTTATTTGACACTCACCATGAACAAGTCTGTAAAGCAATTCTTCCTGTGATCCTATTTCTTATGAATGCTTCTTCGCGACAACTACGAAGTAACTATGAAGTAACGATGATTAATATAAATAGCCTTCTCAAGGCAGAGTATACCTACAAATAATAGTTATTATATAGTGTTACCATATATTTCTTCATTACGACCGATCTTATGACATTTTGGAGATTGCAATTTTGGACTGTACTACATGATCAACTATTAACTGAATAGTGACGAGTACGAATAGAACGATTACCCAGCTCGAAGAAAATGATAACGAGCTGTTGGCTAAAGGGGGGGATTTATTCCTTGACGTACGTAGTAACTGATTAGATTTATGGACAATTGGTAGTCGGTAAAGGCGAAAGCTAAAGCATTAACCATTCTGCGTTAGATGTTCAGGCGATCCGCAAAGTTTTTTACGCCATAGGTAAATATACCCCAGAGCAACAATAGTGTGAGTCGTATATAGTTTGTTCGGGAAGAAAAAAAGCAGTTCTAATGGTGGTAGTGCCAAAGCTAAAGGCAAAAAGAAAAGCGGCAGCTATTTGGATGCTTCTAAAAAGAAGCGTCAAAAGTATCTCATAATAATAATACCTATCATAGCTGCGGTGATAGCTATTCTTGCTATCTCTGCAACGAGATATTCATCTGAGATTAATAAGTTCGGTACGGTTGGTTCTGCACATGAACATGCGGCTTTCATTATCAACGTAAATGGTACGCCTATCGACTTCAGTCAACCTCAATATCAGGTCAAGTCTAGACTTATACATGTTGAAGGGGGTGATGGATTTACCTTGCATAGACATACTGACAAGGTACCCTTCGGTGAATTTCTAAGGAGCGAAAACATGAATCTGGAGGATAGTTGCTTCTCAATTATCGACGGAACGACAAATCAGCAAACCCAGCAACAGGCACAGCAACAAGAGTACTGCTCAAATGGGACCGAAAAACTCAGAGCGTTTGTTGATGGAAAAGAATTACAATCTCCTTCATCGTTAGGAGATTACATTTTAAATGACAATGACAGAATCTTGTTGATATATGGAAATCAGACCGCTGACCAACTCACCCAGGCGTTGAATGATTTGCAAAAGGTTCCTATTATCAAAACCTAGTTATCCCTCGTTGGGATACTACCCACTCCCCTCGCTGCACCAGTCAATCAGATAGCTGAGCTTAGTGGTTTGCACACAATTCTTTCAAATAACCGCTAGTATCAAGACGAGAGAAAATAGCTAAATCTAATTTCGCACCTGGGTTCATTATTTTTCTGAGCTCTGCTCCAGCTTCCTTCTCTTTCCACCATGTCTCACCGAATTTAGTCATGATGTACCTCTCAAGCTCAAAGGCTCTAACCGCAGCAACAAGATAGCTCGGGACATACATTATGTCTTCGGGTAGGATGTGATGCAGCAGCCAGTACTCCCCTGGCATGTAGAACCCCAGATATTCTCGAATTAGTCTAGAATATAAGTCAGAAGCGCTGTCAATAGTTAGATCTTTTTCCCAGTATTCGACCTTCATTAACGTATTCGCAGTGTAGAATGTGATAAAGAAGAGGTCCATGAAATTGTTCTTGGCGATTATTCGGTCGATCTGGATGTCATCTTTAACCCGAGAGCGAAGAGATTTGAGGTAAGAAGGGTTCCTCGATAGCCTCTCTAGAAATATTGAAAATATCTCTGTTATACCCATTGAAATTCTATACTTGTCAGAGTAACTGCAGCTGTTATCTATTGAGGTTGCATGGATCGCATGTCCAGTCTCATGTAAACAGCCCTAAAAATCAAAGTACGGACTCTCACTCTTGTAAAGTACTCGGATGTCCGAAGGAATTTCTACGAAAAAGCAGATAGGAGACGGAAATTTGTCTTTTCTATTTTCAGTATCAAATTGAATGTTGGAAAGATCAAAATTCATAGATTTCAGTGCCCTCATGACCTCGTCGACAGGATCCAAGTTCGAGAAGGCCCCTTCAATATCAGAATAGATTCGATTTCTAAAAAAGTAAAAATCGTCGTAGTATTCATGATCTCTATTCAACAATTCTTTGCTCGCATCCAGCAGGGCTTTGTGGAATGGAATGGAATTTTTGCTTTTTCACCTAGTGATTTCACAAACTCAAGTAGGGAATCGTGTTTGAAATTTTCATTTGCCATATACGCGGTAACTGGAGTTAGGTTATATCCAAGATTAGACTCGGTGCTACTTGAACATTCGACATATATTTGATTTATCGATGAAAATCTCCTTTCGACAGTTGGCGAAATCTTTTTTGTTTTTTCAATGAATTCATCGAAAACCTCTTGTCTCTTGAAATCTTCCTTTTCACTGCTATTAAATTGTCTCCAATTACTCCAATTCACAGGTACGCCGTTAAACAAATGTTTTGCAGAAACAATATCCGTATTTCTCAGTCGATGGATTTCGAGTTCTAGTGTTTTAGTTTTAGAATATGCGATATCCTATAGAAGTAATGCATCATCCTGCTTTGGAAAGAAATCAATATACGTCTTTGAATTCTGTTGCTTCATTTCCGCTAGCAATACGATGAGTCCTTCGTCATGAGCAAGTCCTGCATATTGTTTGTACTCTTCATCCGTTTGACAGACATAGAGCATTTCGTCTAGCCTGCACCATTGTTCAAAGTTCATCCTATCTCAGTGGAAGACGATCTATTATAATTTTCTGCTACAACCATCGAAGTTCGTTCCAATCCACTCCAAAAATACCAAATGCATTGCATAACATATCTAATTAAATATTTTTGAGAATCCGAAAGAACGGAAAAAAAACTACTTAACAGGTGCCTTGGGAGACGGAATATATCGAACAGATCCAAAAAGCATTGCTATGCACTACCTACTGTCAATTAGGCTATTCCCTAATGGCCTCAAGGGAAGATACAACATCCCAAATCTTGGTCCGAATATGTGATTGCACGTGTCTACTATACGTTAGTTCTTCCATTATACTTATCGCGTTGGCTGCTCGAACCGACATACTACCATTATTTTCATCCTTTAGCATAAGGTTTGCCTCAGTTATCAACCTTTTAATTCTCTTGGGGATTTGAATATCCTTTTTGATTGTTTCCAATGTTTCAGTAGAATGGGTCATTCTTTCTTGATTTTCAATTATCTTCTGCTCTCTCATTTCTTGCCTCGACGGCCTCTTCCGTTGACCGTCATTCAGCTTAGTGGATTTGTTGGCATCTGG
>JAATVR010000220.1 GCA_014523665.1 Nitrososphaerales archaeon TH526 | reverse complement strand
GCTCACGGCCCCAATTCTATGTCTCTTATCAGTTTATTATTTTTATTAATCACTTCTCGAACCGATTTGCTTAATATCTCTTTACACTCCAATGCTCTTATGTATAAGAATTTATTCTCGCTAGACTTCTTTTTTCTGTCCATTTGAATTAACCTTTCTAGAGTACCAACTAGCTCGCCAATACTACATGAATTCCAATACTTCTTCCATTCATTATCTGAGGCATTTAGACTGGGAATATCCTTCATTCCACGTGATTCAAATGTCATATCTTATTACCGTCACTTTTCAAAGCAACAATATATTTTGAGGTTGCCCTTTCCTGACAGTAGAATGTGCCTATAAATAGAATATTGAATAGAAAGGATCATGAGCAATGATAAAGAAAGGGAGCAACTAAACCAATCTTTAGGATGTATTTCAGAACGTCATTCAGAATGCGACGGAAAAAACTGCTCTTGTGAATGTCATACCAAATAGAAATAACGCTGAGATATGTGGGACAAAAAGAAAAATGATAAGGATAAGAAAGAGAAATTAAATCAATCGCAATTATGTGCAGTAGGAAGACATTTGCAATGTAATGGAATAAGATGCGGCTGCGAATGTCACGCTATTTAGCATATGAATATTTTTATATGCTACTAGCTAATTTCCTCGATAAAGGTGCATATGCCTTGGGAGTACATCTTGGCGACTATTCGTACTACGACTTGTCTTCAACTATATAACTGCAGATCTTTCCCGTCTCTGCAGATCCAAAATTTATCTGTAATTATTCGCCCGGGCAGTACTATTGATTTGATCAAGGGGTTAGAATAAGCGGTTTACCACTAGAAGGTTATGTTTTATTCTGAAACCGAGTTCTTGTTGTTCTATGTTTTAGAGATTCCAGATAATTCACTGAAAAGGATGATGACGACCAATATCATTGCCACCTGGGGTATATATTAAATCATATATCAAAGGTTCTTTTTCTATTAGCCCCTATGGTAGTTGGCCGGATCTATATTTAGAGACCATGTCTAACCTATTATCTACTTTGTTCGGCTGTGAACTTTTTTTATACAATATCCTGTATATTCTGTACATCATGTAGGTATGGCGGTCAATTCCGGCTACGAGTTCGCCCCCCTTCTTCATTTTGGTGTGAATGCATTACACGCTAATAATAAACAGACGTCAGATAAGCTATATGACATGGATGATATTATTGATCATATATATCGAGATTATTTGAGGGAAATTGTTGTTGCGAAAAAAGAATCACAAGATATCTATGCTGATCCAAGATGCGTCATATCCGCACTCCATGTTTTGAGGTATCTTGAAAGAGTCGCCGACCATGCTTGTTATATTGCGGATTCAGTGTCATACATCGTAACCGGAAAATCAAATCCTAGATGTGTCCAGATGAATCCGTAGGCTTTAAAGGGTATGTCATTTTAATAGTACGTTATAATTAATTTTCAATATTTAGTTCCTTTATGTATGCTATGTAGATAAGGGTCTCTATATAATCGATTTTCGTTTCGAATATGTTTCCAAAATTAAAAAAAAGTCATACTGCATAGATTAACAGGAGGGTAGTACTGCCAATCAAGTGTATTATGTATCTTGCATTCAAGGGTGGCCGCCTACTTTTATGGTACGTAGGCCGCCGTACTTTCTCATAGTACTGCTTGATTCAAAAAGGGGATTCTGATGCAATAGTGTTAAGCAGGCAGACATCAAAATCTATTTGACAAATCAATGGTCGTCGTCGTCATGCCATCAACGTAGAGCTGACTAAACGTCAGGTCTTGACTCTTTACCCAAACCTACCTGCTTATCTTGGACCAGCTAATATCAGGATGTTGTGGAATTCAATGAGTACTTTCATGGTCTTCTAATTCTTCATGGGTTTGAAATTCTCGGCTACAATCTACAGAAGAAAAAAGTCATATACATCTTAGCATCTATACCGTCCGCTTTTTCATCGCCCATAATATTTTTTGTGTGGGATAACTATAAAATGGATCCGAGGGACTAGAGCCTGAAGTTAGCTTAAAGTTAGCAGTACGTGGAGCATCATTTCCTGAAGCGCTACCTATGAATTCAGGTTTTACTAATATTTTATTATTTGAAATTTTAGAGTCAAGAGCAAATAATGAAGTAAGCAGTATTATTACAACTGTTACTGTGGTTAGTCTGTTATTCATACGTATTCACTCAACTTTATAAGAAGACGCAGCGTTTGGCGTTGCTGGCCATTTTATTAATTATTACCTAGGTCATGCTTCACCTCTCGCTACCTTTAATGGAAAAAAATATGTAATAGGCAGTAAATCTGTATCTATAATGTTAGCTATACTTTTTTGTGAATATAAAATCACATAAAGGATTCAACATGAAAAATGATTAAGACTAAAAAAACTGCTTTACGTCAATCATTTTGAGTATTCGATTAATTTTATCAATTAGATTAAGGATCAAAGAAGAATCAAGTAAATTATTAATAAAGACATGAAACAAATGAGATTTACACTACTAATGTAGATTAAATGCATACTTATTTTGAGTAATTTTACAAGAAATTGATCACTCAAAGTATTATATGAGGAAAAGCAGTTTAAAATCGAGATGGATATGCTCGTTCGTTCTGCAATTCAAATGTTAGTATAAGTACTTAGTACTTAGATCTATTTCTTTGGATATTTTTGTTCAAGCTCTTGCATAAACTTTTCTGCTTTCTGACGGTCTATATTTTTCATTATCCATTCTAACATTTCTTGGTTTCTTTCTTCTTCTTCTTTAGACTGAGGGCTACCAATATACCATAAGTACGTAAGCGCAACAACTTGCCATATCAACTGCAAAAACTCAGATTGCCAATTCTCAAGTGTGTCTCTCATATTATCTTGCCATGTATTTCCAGTACTAAATCCGTAGTACCACTGCCCAATAAATGAACCACTGAATAAGATCAGAGTAATCCAGAGAAATGCGTATTTCTTAAATATTGATCTATTACTTACTCGCATCTAATTTTGTCAATATACTATAGTAAACATATGATATTACCTGATCCTATACATTAAGCTATCTGAGAATACATAATAATACTATTTAGCAAAAATTTTTAATTTGAATATTCGTAGAATGTCAAATGCCAACTCCATGAAATAGCAAGATAGTGGCGGCCAACCTACGCACATCCACTTCGGCCCTCCTATCTATTTATTTAATACAAATTGGTCTCATTCATACTCAAACCAAGTAATTGATATCAAGTTCGTTTAGATCATGCAAACATAAATTCTTCAATGTGATCATTGTAGAATATTATATTAATTATATTAACTCATTTTCTTATCACTAACGGCAGCGGTAGAATGAGAAAAGAATATCGTGATTTCGTCATTTGTAATAGTTGTCAATGGTCGGCTTCTATTTGTAGATTGTGGACACTCGGCAGTAATGGTGGAGTTACCTTTAGCAGCCCAGTTCAAGTGGAAAGCAGAGGTAACGCTAGAGCTCCTGCAATAACTGTGTCTGGGGTTAATGTATATGTGGCATGGCAAGATTTTAGTACTTCTCCAATAGGTGCCGATTCTGAAATATTTTTTGCAGCAAGTATAGACGGAGGTAATACATTTAGCGCTCCAATTAATTTAAGCAATAATCCCCCAACATTATCGAGATTTCCTTCAATAGCTGCATCTGGAAATAATGTATATGTTGTTTGGTCTGATTGCAAAATACTGGACTAAATTGTAGAACTTTATATGCTAAAAGTAATGATGCTGGTCTTACTTTTACTACTCCAGTTGCCATAAGTGATCCTGAATCCTCCTTGCCTGATATATCTATACTTGGAAATACTGTGTATGTGGTATACCAACACCACAATTCACAAAACCCTCAACTCAGAGAGGTGTTTTTAATCAAAGGTACAGATGCAGTACTCGGTGGCACTATTTTTGGTAATCCTGTTACCATAAGTAATAGTCATACTACAACAAACCAAAACCCACGAATAGATGTATCAGGAAGCAATGTGGCGATACAATGGGAGCAGAGATCCTTCAGATGAAAATCCAAACTCGGAGGTAGTGTTTGTAGGAAGTACTGATGGTGGTGTTACTTTTGGTAGCCAAACAAGTGTAACTGGTAATAGTTTTCCGACGTCGAATGCAAATTTAAATGATATAGCCATATCTGGCAGCAATCTGTAGACAAGACGAGTGGGCCATCTCTATGAAATCCTGAATCTTTATATATATAGGATTTACAGTCATATTCAATGAACAAAACAGCATATGCATTTTTTGCCTTGGCAATCGCCATTACACTGGGAATGGGTATAGACCTTTTCGAGGGATCCATTGTTAAAAGTGTCTCTGCGCAGCCTGACTTTGATAGGCCAGGCTCTAGCTGTGGAGCCAATCCAGGATATTCGCACGGTGAACCATTCGACCATCCATGTGGACCTCCTAAATGATTGCTAACTTTATCACATCCTATCCCTTTAGGATTGAATACGGGGATTTGGATTCGAAACAGCTTCCAGGATAATATTTGCGACTAGTTCTGCAGGAGATGCGTTCTTTGCTAGTTCACTCGCATTAACCATTATTTTTTGCATCAGCTCAGAGTATGGTGATGCCGGGTCTTGCGCTTTTTTGGCTACGACCATTGCGACAGCCCTAAAATAGGTACCAATAGCGGAAGCTCCTTATTTTTTATTCATTTTGACTTATGTAATTGTTGAGTGAGACTGACCGCTAGCAGGTCAATAATATGAAATCCACGGTCCACGACACTACAGAATTAGTCAATTGATTTCCTCTTAGTTTTACCAAAGTAAACCATCAGCCGTGCGCAAATAAAACCAATAATCTCTGGAATCATAAAAAGATTAAACCTTTCTTCAGGAGAAGCATCATAGTATATCAAGCTGGTAATTGGTCCGCCTATTAAGCCTCCGAATAGACCTATCATGATTACTACTGTGAGAAGTCTGTCTTTATCCATCACCGAGGAATCGTTAATACGAATATGCTTCTTAATTTGTTCTCTTACTCTTTTACACACCTTTTCGTTAAGGGAGGGATCCAAAAAGCTTGATCTCAGGAATAAATTATTGTGCCCAAATAAATTATCCAGCTAGACAATATCCAACCGTTGATATAAAAATAGTTCCTGCTCCATATTGCTCCTGTTTGACCAAAAAATTTATGTCGAATTTTACACAAATCGTGTGTGAGTAGGTTAGCGCATATGTGTCTGCACAAATTAGTTCGAGGGCCCAATCTTTTGGACAGTTTCCCTAGCCTCTATTGTTTCATCCAGCTCCACCACAGGTTCGCCCTCAAATAGAATTAGTCCGCCTATGGCAAAGGGGCCAACTATTATTCCAGCCAAAAGTTCCCCCAACACTACCGGCAGTTTCAACTTGTGAAAAAGCTCTGCAAATAATTTTGCAGCAAATAGTAAGATAGCAAGTGAGATTATCAAATGAACAAATTGAATACTACTTCCTTCCAGTGCCATATTCTATTCAGCTATAGTAGTGGTGCCTTTAAATTGTGTCTGATTTGCAACTTAGGCAGATGATATTTCTGCAACTCTTTCTTTATCAACCAGCTCAAAGGCCCATTGTAGAACATTCTGCTGGTAGTATTCAATTGCTTGATTTAAGGGGGGGAGTTCATGGCAAAGTTGTACCTTTTTACACAAAAAACTTAATTAAATAATACGCATTGTTTCGCACAGTGAAAAGTTATCGTAGAGATTTAGTTGCCGCAGGTATAGGATTAACCACAGCCTCATTTGTATTTTTATTTCCCTACATTGGTTCTATCGTTAACAGGCACTTTACAAATGTAACTTCGGGCCCTATAAATGTGACCGTTTTAGATCCTCGAAACCTTGTTAATTTATTTGTTTTTGCAGTTCTATTTTTTGTTTTTCCTGTTAGGATGATACAGACTATTACCATACTTGTAATAGCAATTGCGAAATTGGATTGGATATTAGCCATTGAACTTTAACTCCGTTTTCTTTATTTTTTGGCACTTATAGAATAAATTCGGCTTGTGCACTATCTTACTGACCATGATTTATCCCATCCGACGCCGCTGCCAATTCTTGCTGACGTCGTGAAATAAGCGGATAGAATATGTATCTATAGCTAATCCAATACTCAGCCCACTTTTCTCTGCAATAATTACAACGGGATATATGATAAGATAAGCTATCACGAGTATGATACATTGGAATGATCGTGATATTATCCGCTTTACATATGCAACGTTCATTAATTCTAGCAGTAGAAGTACTGCGTGTATTTTGTATGAGACTACTCATGATTCGTTGCACCAGATCTAAGTGATTTCATTTATTTAACACTTTATCAAATAACTTGATTATTCACAAGAAGCCGTATGATTTATCAGAATCTCATTGCCTTCTATTTTGCAGTTTCCTTAGACTAGACCGTTCCAAGTCAATCAGTTTCAAGTAAGAATAATGCTGACAATCATACTGCCTTTTAGAAATTAGGAACTCTTCTGTAACGTGTATAAATAATCTTGTCGACCTGGATATGTTAATATCTGAAACCAGAAATGACTCCGGTTTTTATGATACTAGCAACAGTATTTACATTCTCCTTATATTATACACCAGTTCTTGCCTCAATTTCAAATTCGCCCTCTTCTGAGAGCAGCAGCTGTATCAGTTTCGATAGCTCTGAGAGAGTAATATCAATAACCTGCGAAACTTCAACTCTCACAGATATTTATAATCAAATAAACGATACAAGCATCATAAATAAAGAGACTTCAGATGGTGTCTGGTTACTTAATGCAGGAATTGTTATCGAACATGACGCAAAGCTCATAATTGATGAAGGGGATACCAAATGGCTAAAGATACTTGCAGGCGAAACAAGTAGTAGTGATTCCGGCGATAGCGGCGGCAGTGATGACGATAGTGAAGCGGGAGACTCATCTGTTCATGCCATTAGAGTACACGGTAGCTTGGTTATTGATTCAGTTAAGATTACCTCATGGGATCCTGCTCTCAATGGACCTACATCGACATCAGCTATAATTCGAGAGAACGTTAATTATAGCTGATGAAGATTCGGAGGTACACTACATAGAGGGGTGTACTGCCCCTATTTACTCAACGGAATCATTGCATTCTGCCGTAGTAGAACTAATTGCGAAAAAGGGTGCAAAAATAAGATATACTACGATACAAAACTGGAGCAGAGATGTTTATAATCTGGTAACAAAACGGGCTTACGCTTATGAGAATGCAACTGTAGAATGGGTTGATGGAAACCTTGGTAGCCGCTTAACTATGAAATATCCTGGTGTATATATGCTTG
>JAATVR010000219.1 GCA_014523665.1 Nitrososphaerales archaeon TH526 | reverse complement strand
CTGCGAGGATGTAGGGCTGGACTGTAATTGCATTATTTATGGAAACACTGAAGAGAAAGTCGCGAATGAGACATTCCTGCACATGTTTGAACATCATGCAATTAATCCGGAGGAAATGACCACTTCTATGAGAATGAAGATAGAAGAGAAAATGCATATACATTCATTCATATACTGACTATCTGTCGAAATCAAATTGTGCTATATTTTAGATATCGTCGTCTGGTTGAATCAGATTTAGCAAGTTAACAATTGATTGGATCTGCACTGACTAGGCTGTTATATATATCTAAAAATCACAGATTATCTGACATTACCATTGTAGTAGCTGTCGATTAGGATTGAACGTTAACTAGTATAATCAACCAGATTACCGTGAGTAGGGGTAATAGTCAGCTTAGCTGCTTTCGAATGGTTAGCTTGCTGGAAATTATTTTTGGCTTCTGCAATTAACGGAATATTAGTTAGAATTGGATTCGAATGGAAGTCATATAATATTGATAGCCGTTGGATTAAGAGAAGTTAACTGAAAAATATCTTCAGATAACCACAATTGATACAAATAAATATTTTGTAGAAATGATGTTTTTTCATGATTTCAGGCATATAATCGGCCGGAACTATTCTTTGGAATGATGATAATGGCATTTCATTGGGAATGGCTTGCAGTTCGCCTTCCATCATCCCATCACGGCATTCTGTACATTTTCTAGTCAATCTCTTTGGGGTCACCATGGATTTGGCTTGCGAGCAACAATAATTTATCTTGTTTACTCTATGACCAGCCATAGGAGCGGAGTGGGGGGTGTTCTAATTTAGCTAGCTCCCCGTCTCCTATCGTCATCTAACGTTTCACAATGGGATCAAAATATATACAGCTAAAACCAACTTACAACAGAAAAATATTGTTAATGGCAATTTCAGCAGCTGTACTGGCAGGCTCTTTCGTAATGGGCAGTCAACTTGTCCAGTCATCTATGGGTCAAGATTTGGGCCAAATGGGTCAACAAGCTAAAGAGAAAATAGGTGGAGCAGTAGGACAGCTCATGGACGGTAATCAAACAGGTAATCAAACAGGTAATCAAACAGGTAATCAAACAGGTGGTGGAGTCTTGGGACAACTAGGTGGGCAAGCCAAGAGCATGCTACCAGGTCAATAGAATAGAATCAATCACATTATTATTGCTACGACTTGTAGCAATAGTGAATTTTTATTAAATGATATTACTAGTTTTGCGATCAATGGAATTCTAAAAAGAGCATCTTATCTCGAATTCAAACTAATAAACAAAAATAAAATGGTGTTTACGTACTAGAATCCTGGGCCAGGCATTCCAGACGCAGATAATGCACCATTGACGCTGTTTCGTATCTGTTCCAATAATGGGTTTGTCTGCTCTGAACCATCTTCCTCTTCACTTGACGAGGTATCTTGTGAGTCACTGTCACCATCACTTGACGAGGTATCTTGTGAGTTGCCGTCGTTGCTATCGCCATCGTCATTAGACTCAGATGAGTCGATAGATTCATTGTTACCATCGTCACTGTTATCACTTGAGGATGATTCGTCGTCATTGCTACCGGATAACTCTGGAGCTGGAGTTATAGAGGTACTGTTCTGTGCTAAAACAGAATTCTGGCTTAAATCAATGGTGGTTAGCATGATCGTAGTTAGCAATAAAGCTGCCGATAGTGCGCCGAATTTCACATGTTGGATATTAATCAATTTTTTCCCTAAAGCCGTTATTTGGTTACAAATCTTATCTTGGTTAATTCGGATTTATAATATATTTATTCGATAACTAACCAAGTGGAAAGTGCGGCCGCTATTTGTAGCTGCGACTCAGGCAACCAGCTAGATTGGCTTCCATATTTTATTTAAATTTATGATGAACAGAATTCTGGATATCCAACAACTTCAGAATTTCTGATTCATGTAGCTCAGCATCTTTGTATTTAATATGGTGTTCTATTATCTCCAAATGGATGTTTCGAACATTAGGATGCAATGTACAATAATAAAAATCATCATTATCTATTCTAATTATTGACTTACATGGACTTTGGTCTAGTGTATGTGCAGAGGGAGGGCGATATGGTAACCCGTCATCATAGAAAAACCCCCCCTTTCAATGATTTCTCTAGTTAAGTTAGAGGTTGATTGCTGTGGTGTATGGGATAGATGGGGATGATGGGATGGATGGGATAGAACTTTAGTATAGGAAGAGATGTTATTAATTGAAGTTGAGCTATTTGCTGTCGCTCTTCTAATTTGATTACTAGTATTAGTATTAGTGAGAGACTGATCAGTTTTGCCACTTTCTAAATGAATATCATTATCATGTACAGATGATAGATGATTGGTATCACTCTTTGTCCGACTGTCTAGATTTGTTATCTTATTATCGTTATTTTCATCATGATTATTATCTATCCGTGTTGGAAAAGGATGTTAATAAAATTTTGAAGCTGTTTCTGTGACTTTGGTCCGGTGAGGAATTTATCATAATTTCCCTTTATTTGCAATCAAAACGACTCCAGTCATTATTATCGCTGTAGCGATTATTATCTGTGGAGTGATAGCTTCACTAAGTATCGCCCATCCCAAAATAACAGCCACTACTGGACTTACATAGGCGAAAGTATTGGCTAATGATGCTGATGTATTTCTAAGAACCCAGAAAAATCCAGCCCATCCTGCTGAACCTACAGTTATGAGGTACAATAGTGAAGTCATGGATGTCATAGAAATTGCAGATACTCGAAAATTCTGTAGCTCGCCTATTGGAATACTCAATACAATTAAAAAAATTCCACCTACAAATAACATCATACCAGTTGAAATTAAAACGTTGGTAGGGAGATCTGCTTTAGATGAATACAACGATCCGACTGACCAGCTGATTGCAGCTATTACTAATGCGATTATACCAACAAATTCAAATTCCATTTTAGGAGAATCCATTTCTACAAATTGTGCTGCCAGAGAAGGAAATATTAATATAACAAAGCCTACAGTACCTGTAATAACTCCAATTACAGTAAACTTATTCAGCTTTTCTCTATATACTATTTTCCCAAGTAGTAATACCCAGATGGGAACTGTCGAGAATAAGAGTGCAGTAACACTAGATGAGAGATATTGCTCGCCCCATGCCAATAGTCCCTGTCCACCAAGTACCAATGCGCATCCAATAATTGTTGCTTCCATCCATTGTCTCTTGTTAAGTATTGATACAAGTTTGTACCGATGACTGACCTGGGCATTTTGATTTCGATTAGTCCCATAGTTGTTGTTTTGGGATGGAATTAGAATATATAGCAGTATAAGGAGCGCACCAGATGATACATACCTTATTCCAGACATTAAAAATGGAGGGATAGTATCGATCGCAATTTTTATAGTGATATATGTGGATCCTATAATTACCCAAAGTAAAATTAACACCAACCAAACCTTTAGTTCAGCCATAGATCGATACCCTTGATAACCAATGAGTTCAATTTTGATTTGTTTCTAAATATTGTTTATATATAATAGTTGTTATAATGACACTACACACAAAATCTCAAAAAAATCACCTCAAATGCTAGATCAAAACGGGACCCTCTAATGGCCTCTCAATTCTTGCATTTTCTATCAATGACACTTTGCTCATCTCCGATATTGCTAAATATTGAAAGATCACTTCCAAAAGCCATGGAGATGTAAAGTGACGCCGATATTTTGAAGTCGACAAATTATAGATATGCATCGTCTTTGAATTCCACTCACAGAAATTGTGTTATGTTGTCAGCCTGAAAATTCCTAGCAATTACTACTAAAAAGGGCACTATGGACCATGAGAGACTAATTCGCAATGAAGGGAATATCCAGATTCCTTCTCTATTCAGCATACTGAGTGAGTACTTCAGTTACATAGAAAGTAAAGAACAATATAGAATGTTAAGTTTATTAAACAAGAATAATGCATGCAAAAATAATGAACCACTCATGTACTAGCAGGAGTAGGAGTCATCATCAATGAAGGCGGCAGTTTTTTCTGAGTATAGTAAGGACCCAGCTAAAGTTGTGAAGATTACAGAAATAGATCGTCCAAAGTTAAAATCAAATGAAGTAATGATCAAAGTAGAATCAGCTGCGTTCAACTATAACGATCTCTGGGCCGTGTGGGGCGAACCTATTAAAATTCCGTTACCGCATATTTCAGGCACTGACATTGCAGGAACTGTGACTGACATCGGATCAGCCGTTACTACTATCAAGGTTGGAGACAGAGTGGTTTCTCATGCAAATTTATCATGTAGAACTTGCTATTTATGTACATCCGGAAGAGAATATGATTGTAATAGTAGACTTGTATGGGGCTTCCAAACAGGTCCGTTATGGGGGGGCTTCGCCCAATTTGCAAAGCTTCCAGAGGTGAATGTAGTTAAATTGCCAAGTGGTATTTCATTTAATGATGCTGCAGCCATTGCTATGGTAGGATTAACTTCATGGCATATGTTAGTAGGCAGAACAAAAATTGTGCCCGGTCAGTGTATCATGATTATGGGTGGCACAAGTGGGGTCGGAATGGTAGGAATTCAGATTGCAAAATTATATAATTGTAGCGTGATCGCCACCGCTGGAAATAAGGACAAGATGGACAAATGTATTGAGATTGGTGCAGACTACGTTGTTAATCATAGAGATCCAGATTGGTATAAGACCGTACGAAATATTACAAAAAGCAAGATGGGGGGAGAAGGGGTAGATATTGTTTTTGAACATATAGGAAAATCCGTTTTTGCCAAGGCAGTCTCACTGTTGAAGATGGGGGGAACATTGGTAAGTACGGGCGCCACAACAGGATATGATTCTAATCTAGATCTAAGATATCTTTTCTTTAGAGGTTTAAACTTGATTGGTTCAACTCAAGGTACCAAAGCGGAACTTGAAGATGTGATCTACTGGACTAACAAAGGTAAAATACGACCCGTAATTGATGTAATTCTTCCCTTTGGTCGGATAATAGAAGGCTATGCGAAAATGGCAAGCGGTGATCACTTTGGAAAGATTTTGGTAACCCCGCAGTCACTTTGAATTGAATTAACCACTTAACTGTTGAATGGTCAGTTTGACCTGAGCTTCGATATTTCTTGGAAATAGACGTCTTTATGATTTTCTTGGAACCATGTAAAGATGGCACCTGCAGGTTTTTCATGCATTTCATGATACAACTAAATTTACTTCACAAATGGCAAAAATAAAAGTATACAATGGTGCGAAATATAGTCGATATGTTACTGATTTGTCTAGGCCAGATATGATTCCTGAAATTGCAGAACCAATATTTGCTGTCTGGATCATTTTAGCATTTTCTTTGAGTAGCTGCGATGATTCCAGGAGACTCGAGCCTTTGTGAAATCGAAGAGACTGAAGCAGAACCTGCACGGTAGCAGCGTCTCTGTGCTAGGTTTCCAACTAACCGCCTAATCATGTCGAAAATGATTGACGAACTCTTGACGAGGATCTTATACAGGGTTAATGTCCTTCTATGTGAAGTGGTAATTATGATAACTCGTACTGATTCAAACCTAGACCCAGATGCGTGAATTATTGAGCCCAAAGTTTATGTCAAAAATGGTTCATACACCACTCGCAGGGGAGAAGGAAGGTAAAAGTATAATAGACGCTCCCAAATGAGGATCTTAGAGAATATAATTATTCATGTATTTGTTATTCTACATTTTAGAAATTAGAGGTGAAAAATCTGCGTATAACCTTACCGAAGTTAGTAACCCTTGCTCATTTCTACCTAAATATCCCACTGCATTTACAGTGATTTCTTTTCCATCTTATAAGGTAATCTCTGATGAAAAAGCATTAAAAGTCGTAATTGGCTACGACATTATGGTAATATGAACTAATGTATTAGCGTGCTAAAGTCTATCTCACTTGATGCTTGTCAGATTTTGATTTGCCACATTGCACAACTACCAATTTGTCCATCTTTATTAGTTGCTCATTCTTGCTATCAATAGCGTCCTGATATTGGTTTAGGACCTATCCAAAATCAAGGTATCCTAATGCTAATTTAACAAGCCGATTCAACACCCAATACTCTTGCTGCATATCTTTGACTTCATAGGTTGTAGGATCTAATTTCATAACTACATCGATTGGCTTCTTACCATTTTTTAGATAGGCATAATGCCCATGTTGCTTTGGACTTGAGTTTCAACACTTTTGTTTCAATACCAACATCATCTTTAGCTTCTTGTGGCCTTCACAACCTCTACTCGGTGCTTCTAGAAGAACATCCAAATCTAAATACGGTAGCAGGAGTAAGAATCTATCATCTTGTTAATCTCACTTATACCCCACAAGAATAATTAACTAGAGGATCAACAAGTAAGATCAGCCGAGAAATTGAAATCTAACTTATCGTCTTCTGCTCAGGGCGAAAGGTCATTTTTCTCTTCAGAGTCTTCCGCATGGGAAGAGATGGATGAGTGGGGCCCTGAAAAAGTACTGCAGGTTTACGATCCAGATACTGGTATGAAGGGCATCTTGGTAATTGACAATACATCTACAGGTCCAGGCAAAGGAGGAATAAGATTTGCAGAAAGT
>JAATVR010000218.1 GCA_014523665.1 Nitrososphaerales archaeon TH526 | reverse complement strand
TATGCGCTCAAAATTGTGAAGTTACCCCGTACATCAACATCAACAGTCTCTTTATTCATATTTACTTCACCGTTAATAGTCCACTTACCGCCATTTAGATGCGATAACCTGGAAGATGATGTCCACATTGTTCCCTCAGCCGTAACTTGAGAAATTCCTCCCTTGTTTAGGGTCACTTGAGTTCCAGTTCCAATTCCTGTAATATATTCACCGTTCTTAGTCATATGTAAATATCTTATCGTCAGAGTTGCGCTTCCATCAGCCAACATGGTGGCTTCTACTGTATCCCAATGCATACCTGAATAATGCTTTCCTGTGACTTGTTCTCTATCATTGCTCTCCAGTCTCACTATATCATTATTGATATCAATGATCCGTGTAGTAGTCGCTTTGGCTTTTATAATAATATCAAATTTTGCAGTTGATCGTTTTGCAGTTGATCGTTTCTTTGATTGAGCTTTGGCCATATCGACTTAAACCATATCTCATCATTACTAGCCATTTCGCTCTCGGGATTCTGTCCAGGTTTCTGGTTGAAATACCGGTTGATGAAGAGCTAAATATAGCGTAACTTCATAATCACTAGCTAAATCACTATCGAGATGGATTTATACCAAAGTCTACGTGACCCATATGTTTGTTATCACTTGTATAAACAGGTTTGGTCATTATTTCACCCCAATCAAAATCTCGTCCATTATTATTCATGGGTGCGCTTACTTACACAGATGAGCTTAATAAAGCCTCTCGAGTCCATATACCAGGATTATCTAAAATGATTTTGAGCCGTAATTCTGGGCGATGAAAATGAATATCAAATATTTACTATTTTTGGAAATTCTTTGATTTAATCTGATTTTACATTTAGTCATGCTATGTCTAGACTCTTAGAATAGTTTATTATAAATTCGAGAAGTTGAAGTTACCCCGTACTTTAACGGTCTCTTTTATGGTATTAACTTCGCCACTAACTGGTTATGTATGCCCATGTCTTGATTGGAGTCAATACGATCTTTTTCTTTTAGGTCGCTTGTTTTCATTTATGAGCAGCTCTTCTTCTGGGAAGAGCAATCTGCTTATTCCATTCTCTGCAGGCTGACCATAAAGCTTTGGATATTGCAAGATTACGTTATGCCATTCGCGTACCTCGATTGGATTAGGTGGATTTGAGTTAATTAAGAATCAGACTCTTAATTTCTTGAACTTATCCATCTCTTCGAGTACTTCTTTAACATATTTTTTCATAGTTTCAAGTTCGTCGGTTGTATCACTTAATTTTGATTGTGATTCTTCATATAATTCCGTGAGTTTCATGAAGCTTTCAAACATCGAGACATATGACAATACTGTCGATTTGCTGGATGAATAAATTGAAGTGCCAATAGCTTCTTGCGGTATAGACTTTGAATCATCTTTTAGCTCTATGGCCAGAGAAATCTTCTTGTCTACTATCAATACCGTAATGTTAAAACGAGACGACGGTTCTATGGCTCGAACTTGTATATTAGTACTTTGCCTCTCTAGATCTTTAGCCATTTTTTTAACTTCCTCGTTCATTGGTGTCAATATAACTACATTTAGATTACGAGGGTTTGCAACTTTGATGACAAGCTTATCACTACCCGCATTTATTTGCCTAATGAAAGCATTGCTTGAAGAAAATATTACAAGTATTTCTTTTTCAGCAGCACTTACAAGCTTCAATGCTAACTGTTGAGCTTCATTTGTATCATGGACGATCTCAATCACTTCTGGCAATTCCCCTTTCTCAATTTGATTTATTTTTTGTTGAGCTGAGATAGCTTTATTCCATAGAGTTTCGAATACGTATTGTTGGTGTTTTACAGTTTCATTTACGTTCCAATAAATTATCCGAGATGCTGGTTTCCCTTTTTTGTGAATGCTCTCTGGAACTAGACATTCTTTGTCGCTCACATAGAAAGTTCCGACAATATTATCCAGATGACGTAGCTCGTCAACTATATCGAGAAGCTGTTTACAGTAATGCAAATTACTTGTGGTAACTTCCGTTATGCATCTTAATCTTATCCCCCTATTGCGAGAATTCATAATTAATGCTTTAATTCGACTCGTATTCGTACCCAATACTGGTCGAGTCTGATCAACGCAAGCATCGATTCGTGTATTAGCATTGAAAATAAAACTTGAAGCAACTTCTAATACTTTCTTATCTCCTTGAATAATCTTAGTAATTTCTGGAGCCAGTAACTTCTGTGATCTCGTATGCAACTCATATTTGTACTCGTTACTTAAATAAATAGAGAATTCATCATTCTTTATGCCTACTCATAACTAGAGTTGATAAAGCTTTTTAGTTTCTCCGGTCCGGGTAGTCGTCGCTTTGGCATTTATCTAGCCATACTGGCATATTTTTTGATGTCACCAATAATAGCTTTTATAGCATTATGTTTGTGAATTCATCAGTTCACGCGTTGATAGCAACAGATCTTTCGGGATCATAACCATATGATTTTTAGTAGTTACTAAGAAGTAACCATTATAACCGATTGAACTTGACTTAGCGACTTAACTATAATCTGTCATCATTTCTAAATCCACCAAACCCAGGCATTTTCTTCTTGAGTCACGGCATCCTGGCAACTCAAAGAATATTACAAGATCTCTAGTGAGGAACAGCTAAATATGATGTAACTTCACAATCATTAGTTAAAATCACTATCGAGATGGATTTCTACCAAAGTCCAGTCACTGTATCATTAATTCATCAGTTTTGATTAGACCTAAAATTAATGGATTCACAATTACAAGTTAAAGTATAAGTGGAACTTTGTACCGGTTACTCCATTCTAGTGTCCTAGAATAATACTCAAATACACTGAGTT
>JAATVR010000217.1 GCA_014523665.1 Nitrososphaerales archaeon TH526 | reverse complement strand
TTGCATATAACTATGCAATACTGATTTGAGGTATGAATCGAGTTCATTTTGATAAGAGTCTGATACAATAAATTATAGGGAATAACTTACGATATCAGAAGATAACACAAGATAGACTATCTTTGATGTTCTGGTATTAATCTATCTAATACTTCTATAAGGATGTCTCCAACCGTGTCCTCAACTGCAAGCAATCTAATCATGCCTAATGCTAGGATTGCATCCATCTCATCCATATCGATACGGCGTGACGGACTGCCGTCCCTTTTGGATACTGTTATCATATAGCCATGAGGCACATTCATAACTGATATCCCTCTCTGTTTCAACAATGCCTTGGCTTCCTCAGCATTCATTTTTCAGTTGTACCTGGCCGATTTCGCTTAAAAATACTACGGATAAGAAAATGGCGATTTTCGTCCTACAATGCGGCTGGCATAAACTTTTGAATGGACTGATATCAGCCATCAACCAAGTTTGTAGATGCATATATTAGTTAAAGTCAAGGACGATTTAAGGCCTGTTATTTCTAAATATTTTTTCGGAAATAGTTTCTGATACTCTGAGTGGTTAGAAAAAGACATAGCCATATAAAACGTAATGACAGGGATACAGGCAATATATCTAAGGTTTTAGATAATCTTCCTCCTAAGAAGAGACTATTTTACTTAAAGGCAGCTCATATGATTGACTTATCATCTGAGTTAGATGAGGAAACTCGAGGAGCAGTTGAAGATTCTGCATTAGATTTCTCTATGAATCCTCGAGAAATCAAAAGGTTCGTAAATATGCTTCGCTTCCAGACCTTTCTCCTAGATGCCATGTTGGCCTCGAATAAACCTGATAAAAGAGATCCACCTTCACCTCAACAACTTAGAAGTTGGATCCGACTGTCTCTAAAGTGGCCGGCCGTAGTCAGATGGCTATATGAAAGTTCTGTTACGGAGGAGAAAACAAGAACATCCAGGATAACGGTTCCAGTATCAAGCCAGAAATCGATACCCTTCGAGGAGCTGAAGAAGGACACGAAGAGGAAGAAGGAGAAGCTAGTGAGAAAAAAGAAAACATTAAGCCAAGTGTGATCTGAGGAATCAAGAGGGAGCCGACAGATTCAGGGCTGCTGCGGTTGAAAGGTTTGGTAGAAATTCTAATAAATTGAGGTAATCTATTCAAGAATATTTTTATCATACTATCGTACTCTACTATTGTTGTCCAACCTTTATGTGCCAGAGCATATAGACGATGTACCTAATGTATCTAAAGAACTACCTGCAGCCAATATTTATGGGTCTGATACGACGTGGGAAATAATTAGCCTAGATAGAAACAGGAGTTATGGCCCAGATGGTAGCGAAACTACAAATCTTTGTTGGAGTAGCACTATTGAGCTGACATTGATATGGGGGTACTGATTGCACGATTTAATTCTATAGTAATTATTTCCGTGATAGTAGCGACTAACGCTAATTTTATTGACTCGGTCTATTCATATACGTATAACGAGATATGGTGGATCGGCGGTAATGACCCTGGCAATGCAGCTGGAAATGTACGAATAATATACACATACCCTCTTATAGCGTATGCGGATAACAAAATCGATATAGGGATTACATTAGAGTACCTGCAAACTATAGACCAAAATTCTGATTGGATAGCTTTCCCTACTATTATTCCAGTATTAAAAGAGATACATACCAATGATACGTATTATTATAACATCAATACTGGTAATTCGACATCTGATCTAGCTGAGTTAGATACTGATACGGTGTCATTAGATATAGTTAAAGTAGGTGGACTTTATTCTCGGAACGCCACGATAACAACTCCTCACGATACTGGAACTTATATGTTTGGTATAATCTTCGATTCTTTCTTCGGTCCCGGTAGTGGTGCTGACAGTTACAGATGGGACGTAACAGATTATTATAATGCAACATGGAGAGATCATGGAATAATATATCCTGAATCTGAGTCACCACCTATGAACATTATCAATAGTAACGTGTCCCAAACAAATGATCCATTAATCAGAATCGAATTGCAACACCCTTATGGACAATTTAATATCAAAAATGTTAGCGTATCTAATGCTGCTGACCCTCCTAAAGCGATGAATTTAAATAACGTAAGCAGATATTTAGAATTTCCTGCTAAATATAATTCGTTGTATACAATACAAGTACCTAAAATTATAGATATGGCAGAAAATGAAACTCGTGCTGTATTTCAGAGATGGTCAGATGGTAGTACTTCTGATGTTAGAAATGTTACTTCTGATAAATATACATCAGAATATTATGCCATTTACAGACCACAATACTATCTAGAAGTAAAATCTGAAGTAGGAAATACTGAAGGTTCAGGCTGGTATAATGCCAGTACTAATGCTGAGTTTTCAGTCAGTCCATTGGCAGGAATTTGGAATCTCAAATCGTTCGATCATTGGATAGGGGATGTCTCGGGGCAAACAGGCATAGATGTCCCTTCTGGATTTATCGATATGAATGGACCTAAGGTACTAGAAGCAGTCTGGGTACACGATTTAACATATCTTGGAGTCATATCTGGAGCCATAGCAATAACGACAACTATCTTAGGTACTGGAAGGTATCTTTGGATTAGACGTAGGTCTAGAGTGAACAAGACTTAACTGCTACCTGGAGAATTGGATATCGATTTGATAGGGAGATTACTCGAAGGCCATTTCTTATTGATATTTGGAGGACGCTAGCGATGATGGATAACCCATGCGAGAGTAATTAGCACGCCTGCAATCACACTCCAGAAAAGATTTTCGTTTTTTGTATTGGGGATGATTGGCTGGACATGACTTTAACTTAAATTAGGTGTGTCCAAGGCTATAAGACACACGGTATACCATATTCAAGTGAAGTGCAGATTACTGCTATCTATTGCATCCATTATTACTTGTGTAGCAATGACGTGATATACACATTTTACACAAGTGGTTTTTTCTGATAATGTGTACTTCGACATGGTTATCTTTTCTGAACAAGCGAACTTTGAGTCCATTACGTGAACCCTCCCCATTTTCTACGACAGTTCTAAGTGCAGTGATAAGTTTAGTATGCTTAGTAGGATGAATAGCAACCATTCCATTCTGATATTCTAGCAACTCTGCAATGGGCTAACATGTCCTTATGCTCCTCACCAAATGCTACGGGTATCCACGTCTTCAAGTATGCCTCCCCCACGCAAGTAATCCTTAAGTAATAAGGCCCATCATCCCATCCGTTTGTCATTAAAGATAGTAGCAATAGTTCTTTCTGTGTATGCTGTATCATTCTTATTTTGTGGTGTAGCCCTCACAGTTCATGCTCAATCAGACTTGCAGACAACAAAATATAGAAATATGGTTATAGATTTGGGTAATGGTTTAAAGACTAATGCTAGGCTGA
>JAATVR010000216.1 GCA_014523665.1 Nitrososphaerales archaeon TH526 | reverse complement strand
TTAGATAGTCTCCTGTACTGATGTGTTGTACTGCGAACTTTAGTTCAGTAGGTTTATCGACAATAGGAATTTTAGGCTCGTATATGAATCTAATCTTCAGGTCATGGTCTGAATCAGACCAGAGTTGCTCATTATCTTTTGTCATGGCTTGCGAATATGACTGTTGGAGTAACGGTAGGTAGAATAGACTCGATGCAAATATTGTGATTGTGATTATTACTATTACAAATGGGGAAGAAGTCAATATGACAAAAATGGAATGGAGTTACTTAACCTTAACTAATTGATCTACTTTATTTGGTAGCGTTCTCCAATGCTGAAACTCTGCTTTCTAATTCGGAAATCTTCTTCGCTATATCAACATTTGATAGAATTAGTTCAGGAAATGCTCCATCAGATCTAGGTGCCGGGCATTCGTATCCACCTATTACTCCATTTCTTGTTACTGTGTCAGAAATCTTTTCTGTAAAATTACTTATAATGGTATGCTCAGAAACTGCCCCTGGACTACATGAGAAATCAATGTTAAGTGGGCTTCCACTTAAGTTTCCAAAGATTCTGAATTTGTAGGTAGTTTCGACATCAGGAATAAAGGTTGCTGTATAATGTCCAGGCTGCTCTTCATCAGGTTCTAAGTCAAGAACTTTTGTTTTTGGACCAGCAGATATCTCTGCCTTGAGAGAATCTTGCATTCCCTCTAAAGGTTTTGTTGAATTAGAGTCTGTACTCATCGGATCCTTTGGATCAGGGGTATACACATACAAGTCAACTCCAGATTTGTCGTCTACATATACTGGTTCATTCAGAAATCCGGCAGCGAACAAGTACTTATTATTTCCAATGGTGTAGAGTTGCTTCTGATGAGCGTACACTAGACCTTTGCTGGACATTGAAAAAAATACTAAAGCAGCGATAGCTATTACGCCCAACGTGACAGAAATAGAAGTGAATTTACTTCTCAATATTGGTAAAATGATTAGGTTAAAGTTATACTTTACGGAACCATATTACCGAGTTTCTAAACTTAGAGAGTCGTATTATAGTATGGTTAACTCTTATTACAAGACAGTTTAGACTATTACTAGTACATTCGTCGAATGTACTAATTTCTTTGGCCGATTAATATACTTGTAACATCATCAAGTACTTAGTAGGTACCTAGTTCAGTTAGATTTTGTACCCTGTTTATAGATAGATGGAGTATTTTTGCTGCGAAGGACAAATGATTATCATAATGGACGAAGCACTTATAGGATGAAGATGAAGTACTTGCGCTAGCTCCATCCCTTTTCAAAGGTTGTAGTTACAAAGCGTTGAATAGCATACCCAATCTATTTATAACATATTATACTTTACTAGAAATATAGGTAGTAAATTTTATCTTACTCCAATCTTAGGATTGTTGTTTGTCCTATTATATTTTGGTCCCATGTGGTTACATGACCAGAATGTGCTTGGATCAGCATCAATTAATCAAGGTGACGGAGCTACGACGGAACAACCATGACAACAGTCCCGGCCTATTGACGGAACTTCTGGTATAGCAAATGAAGTTTTCAATACCCATGAGATGATACTTGGAAATAATATCAAGAACCCTGTAATTCTGATACCAAACGAAGGACATCATGGACCTCAGGCAGATGAAGACAGGTTCTTAGATCAACCGTTCATCCCTCAAAATGCAGTCATAAATAGAGGAACAAATATTGTCTGGTTCAATGGTGATGTGGGACATGATCATAACCTTGTAATAACCAATAATTCAACAGGTGAAACAGTACACGAATCTGGCGTGTTTCCACAATTTGAAGTAAGGAATATAGCTCTTAATGGAACTGGCAATTATCATTATACTGATACTGAAGATTATGAGTAAGGATTTGTAATGAGCGGAAATATTCAAGTCGTAGATAATACACAAGCATCCCCATCACCTGCCGGATTGTTAGGTAATACTCTAGGGTCAGCTGATACTGTTGGTATATTAATGGTTCCTACACAAGACATTCAAACCTATACTACTGACCTTGAGAGTAGAGGTTTCAATATAGACAGTACGCATAATTTCAAGGATCTTAGAGGAGGTCAGAGTGGAACTGGTGATGAACAGACATTGATTTTATGGACAACTAGTGGCATTGATTTGTCTAGCATAGCATCAAGTCTACAGGAATTCTCTTCGGGACTTCCGTATAGCTAGTAGTTTTTCTAGCTTTTGACTACACACTTAGATTACGGTCATTTTACCTTTAACTTTTTTATAGTTTATCGCAAATTATACGGCAACGAACATTCCCAAGTGTTCTGCTTATATGACTTACATTCTCCAATCTCTCTGGACATGTGAACATATGTTTCAATATCTCTTGTTGGAGCTCTCCCAATTCATCTAACTTATAACTTGGTGTCATCATTCATGCTATAACTAGAGTTAACCCATTCTTGTCGCCATCATTTAATTTCGTATGACCATATCCACTGTAAAATCATCATAATTTGCTGAGTCAAAATCGTCATCGTGTTAGTGATTGTCTAATCTGAGCGAGAATAATCAATCTTCAAGATCGTAGCTTATTTCTAATGTGTGTTTATGAGGCACTTCTTTGTATATGTGTCCTTTTATCTATAGTAAATCGGGGTAAATCATGTTCGAATCCAGAACAAATGATGATCAACAAAGCAAGATCTTTGAGCGATACTTAGAGTTTTGCAACTTGAAGCGGGTTCACTTAGAACGCACCAAATTTTCTTATGACTACAAGAAAAACACTATGAGAGTGGAAGCAAAGAATCATGACAAGAGAATCGAATTCAATATTGATGATTTTATAGATTGGGATCGGGCGAATTATCCCAGTAATCCGTGTTTGAGTTATTATTGCTGGGTAGGTTCAACATGTTTTCGAGATTTGTTCAGTAAACCGGTTATACTTACTATCTTTAACTTGCACTCATTTTATACTAGTTAAATAATTACATATACACTCTTAATAAAATTAAGAGGTATTTACTTTCGTTTTATTTTTAGTTGTTCATTTGCTAGTAGTTATTTTTCTAAATCATCTACCCCTTTTTCATTAACTGTAAAACGTATATCAGAATAAGGATGATATGGAGAATCGATCATCTTCGCTATCCTATTCTCACCTGATTTTCTAAGGTATATTCTATATGTAGAAGTGTGGCCTATAACATTTCCGCC
The DNA here is from genome assembly GCA_014523665.1 of Nitrososphaerales archaeon TH526. Classification (GTDB taxonomy): domain Archaea; phylum Thermoproteota; class Nitrososphaeria; order Nitrososphaerales; family Nitrososphaeraceae; genus TH5896. The sequence goes on along the minus strand of JAATVR010000216.1, from coordinate 542 downwards.
CGCTGCCTTTGTTGGATCTCCAAAAAATGTATCAGGAGATGATTGCACTTGATTAGTAATTACAATTACTATGTTAAATATTTCAGCAAGTCTTATTAATTTATGTAAAATAGAATTAAGTCTCTGTTGTCTATCCGCGAGTGTTCCTCTACCTGCGAACTCTGCTCGATGAAGAGAGATAATACTATCTATTATTACTAATTTAGCATTAAATTCATTTATGTATCTACCAAGATCTTTGATAATTAATTCCAAATGAGAACTATTATATACTTTACATATTGCAACATTCTTCAAAACTAACATTGGATCAAAACCTCTTGCCCTAGCGATCTGATTTAATCTTTCAGGCCTGAATGTTCCTTCTGTATCGATATAGATTACGCCTCCATCAAGACCTCCTTCATTTATAGGTTGTTTTGCCATAGCACATAAAGTATGACAAATCTGTGATTTGCCTGAACCAAATTCTCCATAAAATTCTGTAACAGCTTGAGTTTCTATTCCACCCAGCAACAACTCATCCAAAGATTTAGAACCGG
>JAATVR010000215.1 GCA_014523665.1 Nitrososphaerales archaeon TH526 | reverse complement strand
TCTTAATTTCTGGCGTGTCTGAAATCTTTTGGGTCGTACCAATGGTAAAAAAATGGGGTAGGACTTGGTATGTCATCGGAATTGCAGGGACGCTTGTCATGGTCGGTTTAACAGGTTACGTAATTGTCAATATAGTTGAGAATCCGCAGTCTGCACCTCCTGGCGTAAGTGAAATGGCTGTTGCAATCGAAGTACTTCAGGTCTCTTACGTTATAATAACTGGAATAATTATCGCTAAGAGAGGGTGATAGGTAATTCGCAATCAGAAGATGGATATCCGTGTTAAATCACGTTCAAATTCAGGACTTGGAAGCCAAAGTAATAGCAAATGAAGCTAGAAAACATAGTAGTAGATAGGTGTAGTTTATGGCTAGCTATCTCTAATTGATAACTTTATAATGCTTTTTTAGTTTAATTGATAATCAATTCTATATTTCAAAATTAGAGACTGATCTGCCATACATGGCTGGTACTTTGTTTTAGACACTGATGTTGAATTGATTATCGACAGATACAATGCGACAAAATTACTTCCTCATGGTCTAGAAAGCATGTTACTAAAAAAGAGCTGCAAGTCGCCTAACGTTAAGGTAGATGACCGTCATGAAGAATATTAGAGGCACTGAATGGGTCGCCTATCCGTGGACCGACCGAGTTTAACTTATGAATTGATAACATTTGTTTATTTCGCAATTTGGATCATATTGGATATTGAGATATCTAACCAACTGCACAGAGCTACCTGCGTTAATGCCTTTTTGAGCAAGGCCTTCGATTTTAATGTCGCCACCTAGACGAGATATAGTGACAAATTCTCTGAAATGCCTTTATTCTAGTTCTTAGTACAAGAGATGAACCACACGATTGAGAGAGTCGATAAAAAGACCAACTGGTGTTACAATTATCTCTATTCTAACCATAATTGGTGGCATATTGCTAATATTTGGCGGACTTTCATTGCTCGCATTTGGAGCATTTTTTACAACTGTCCCACCTGAAACTCTTATTACGGAGGATCAACAGCTACAGCCTCGGGAATCTCAGAATGCGGCAGAACTTCAAGCTCTAGGCCAATTCTTTGGTAGTATCGGGATAGTAATTGGTTCAATCGTGCTTGCGGTTGGCATTGGATACTTGGTAGTATCTTATGGCTTACTGAAAGCGAAAAGATGGGCCTGGATCGTTACGGTAATATTAACAATCATAGCAATAATAACACAAGTTACCTCTGTTATCTCCACCAGTACTCTTGCTGAATCCTTAGCTACTGATATAACTGCACTTCTATCTGGAATTACTGCTCATATAATTGGCATTGCAATCAATGGAATAATACTATACTATCTCTACCGTCCAAACGTAAAGGCCTTTTTCGGCAAATCTAAACCTACAACGTATATTTCAAAATAAAGAAAAAGGATACATACTTTGCAGATTTTTTGATTCTGTTGTTGAGGACATTGTAATAATAGTTAACTTACACTATTGATATTCTTTCTCACAAAATACTTCTTGAAATAATTGTCTAAAGGGAAGGAAATTTAGGGATGATAAAGAAAAAGGACTAGATTTCTTCTTCACGACCTTCCTTTGTCATTTCTCCGAACGCCTCCGCATTGGAATGAGCCTAGACTATCGACTAACGATATTGAGTATGTTGCCATCTGGGTCTTTGAACCACGCGACCTTCATGTTACCGCCGATATGGACATCGCCTTCTCGTCTTATTTCGGGCATGTTATAATGTTCAAATGAGATGCCTTTGGCCTTTAGTGCTTCTACAACACTCTCCACATCTTCACCGACCACCCAAGTCAGAGCTGTGGCCTGGTTAGTTCCTGCGTACTTTGACCGATAGACGTTGATCATTGAGTTTCCACTCCTGAAGACAATTAGTTCGTCGGCTTCGGAACCAACTTGGGTAAGTCCAAGCGTTTCTCCATAGAATCTCTTCGCTACTTCCAAATCTTTGACCGCGATGTTTGCTGCTGCATCTTTATCACCTAACATCTCAATCCTCTCCTCATGTAAACTTGATTCATATTACGTCCTTAGATTCTGAGGCGAGTGAACTTACCCATGATCATGCCAGATCCAGGAGTCACGAGATTCATAAACTGTTTCACAAGGGGACCCTCTGCGCTCATATCTTCGTCCTTCATAGCTTCTGACATAACCTCGTTCATTTGTTTCAGATCTCTGTGAGACTGTAGCTCTATCCATATTTCCTCATCTTGATTGGCCGACATAGTTGTAGCTATGTTAATACACCCATCATAAGCCTCGGTATTAGTTAGCTGGAAAATCTCCATACGCAGAACCCCATGCCTGATGAGAAGATCATTAAATTGCTTCTGAAGCTTTACCATTGCATCATGGTTTTTCTTCGGGATTCTCCAGATGAAAAGCTGGACCTGATTCCCAATTTCTTTCTCCATTTCCATCACATTCGATTTCTTCATGGATAAAATATACAAAGTATACTTTATAAGTATACAAGGGATCAAAAGTATAGTTAGTACACTTCCTCAAAGGACCGAAAGAGAAAGTAAGTACCTGCTTCTTTTATTTCTATTACTCCAATAAGGATATTCATCAGGAATATTCGCTATCATAACGCATGGTGATGGAAAGAATTGAGAAAAAAATGCAAAAAGTTCCCTCTAGTTATGCGTTTGAACGGCTATAATCGGAAAATAGCTGATGGATTTTTTTACAAAACAATAGTGCTCTTTCACACAGATGATAACAGATAATAAAATTCTTAATATTTTTCGAACCGTGTGCGTTAAGTGGTCGTAACTCTAAAGGTTAAGGAAGAATCCTGTAGCGAATTCTGCCATAATGAAGATGATAGCAAACTGCATGACTGTCTGAATAGCGACTACTTTAACGTATTTTTTCATAAGTTTCTGAATCTTATGCATTTCTGGCTCACTCTTTTTCATTTCAAAGTATATACGAAGATTTGTTGGTAGTAAAATGCCCAGGCCCATTATGAACATGGCAGAAACTATTATCAAGACTGTAGAGATCCAATAAACAATGGGTGATTGTAAAGTAAGCAAACCCACTTTTGAAGCAAGAAAGAACCCAGCTGTTGTTGTAACAGCTGCAACGGTTGGCATATAGAATACCATCTTTGGCATGAGCCAAGAAATAACTTCTTTACGGCTAGAAAGACTTACATTTCGAAGTACAGGGCCGAGCAAAAAAGCCATAAATATATCAGTTCCTGTCCAGAGTACGGCTGTAAAAACGTGTACATAGTTAAGAAGAAGCAAATTAGCACTAAGTATTGCGACGATTAGTGCGCCAATTGGTATAAGAACCCAAATGTTAGTTCGTAAGGAAATCCTTGGGGGTTCATTTTGCATAATATCTGTCATTTCTTCAGTATTGAATTGGAGCTAACTATCATAAAAGATGATGATGACAAGCAGTTATCATTAAAGATATCTATAAGTAGAGAGGTGAATTTCAGATCAGTTTTGAAGTGAAATTTAGTTACATAATTTCTTTAAGGGAAAGTATAGTAGTTTTGAATAGGCTTGAGCCAACCGACTATTATTTAAGAATTAAACACAAATCCAATAATGCTAAGTATGATTGGTATGAATGAAAAAACTCCCGAGGAAATGTTCAAAGAACAGATTACAACTGAGGACTTGTCTAAGTTTGAGTGGAGAATCTTGAAGTATATGTGTGGTGTGGCTGGTATCTATGATACATTCCCTAAAACCCTTCTGTTTCATAGAACTGATTTAAAAGCATACATCGATCCTAAATTCAGCCAAGAATATCTTCATGATGAAGGAGGCCCTATTTACAAATTCACCATGGATAATGTAATGAGTTCTCTGATGGATAGGGATGTAGTAGAAATAGTTACTGAATACGAATATGGAAATCTTAAGATGGCTCTCTATGGCAGAAAGAAAAAATTGAAAGATATGTGTGATGTGCTCAAGAATTATGAAATGGAAGATTTCACATTACTAGATAAACTTTTTCCAAAGAATGTGTAAGCAATTTGCCCTAGGGATCGTTGACTTTCCTTTGAATATCTGATGGATTAAACGGGACACAAATAGGATTTATGAAATGACTATGAAAGGGAAAAAATAATATTACAACACGTGAGAAGCCCCCTAATCAACTTTACACCGGTCGACAGCAGAAATGAATAATGGGACTAACTGACTGCTCAGAATCACAGTCATGCCTGCATGACTCACTAGTGTACTAAAAGATACACAATATTATGTAAAAATTTGGTCAGAGGCAGTAGGCCAAGAATCAGTCCAACAAACTATGACCTATCCTTGAACTTCTCCCTAATCATTTGTATGCACTCTGAAAGTCTAGTCAAATCCATAACCTTTTCCAACATCAGATTACTAAGAAAAAATAGGTATCCTGAAGCAAAAGATATGACAACCATATTGTCTAAGTTGGAGTTAGAAGCCATCTCTCATATTATGAATACTTTCTGCGGTTGCATCTTGAGCAATCCAGTATTGCATAAAGAAGAAGAACCTATGATCTGCATGACACCATAATTCTTACGAATGGACAATGCCATAAGATGAGCTAACTTTGTTCCGCAAATGGTTATTATATCTATGCTGTATCTAATTTTGACTCACAAAGAATAGATGTGAGTCTTTAACCAAACTTGGCGAGCAATGGACATGGCAGGGGGGAAATAATTCTAGCCTGAAAACCCCCCCGGCCACTTAGTCAATACACGTATCCTATATTGCTACAACTACAGGTCAAGGCTAATGTATGGTTGCATGACTTTAACCTTTTCTAACACTGTGTTTAAAAATTGTGATAGTATATTGGTCCTGCTCCCTACCGACCAATTCATAATACAGAATGATGGCAGATACATAATAGAGGTTATTCATGTGTTATCCTAGAAGAAACTGCTTTTGTTTCTGCAGATACACAATCTCGCAAGCGATATCACGAGGGAAAGATTGATACATTCTAACTAGTAACGATAACGAATGATGATGATGATGCCCGTCATTAAAAGTCCCCCCTCTCTCTCCTGAAGAGACATCCATCTTTAATGCTCCGGCCGGGATTTGTTCCGTTGCGGCAGTGATCGCAATGCGATAGTTGGGTACTTACCGTGACAGGAACGAGGCTCTCCTAATACGGTTTCTGCCCAACGATGTTGCCCACCGGGCTGTAGCGGCAGTCCAGAACGTCCCGTCCATACGGTCCGCCACTGGAGGTCGCGCAACCAACCTGGGTCGTTGTATTCCAGACCATCTGCGTGTAATGACCGATCAGTGGGTCTCCTGGGCTCCAATCATTACTGATCAGTTGGCCGTGATAATCATTCTTTTCGGAGATCCAGCCCTGCTGCATCTGGGCCATCGGTACCGTAGTCGTGTTTCCGCGCCATGCAAGATTCTCACCCTCGTAACCGGGTAGCGAGTTTGGGTGGGTGTCTACCCACTCTTGGCTCGGGTGTTCGAGCTCGGCTGTCGTCAGCAGATGTTCGGCATAAGGCTTGGCGTCGGCGGCGAGCTTGTCACTCCACACGAGCGGCGGAACTCCAACGGCAGCGCGCTCGCGGTTTTGCACAGTCAGCACCATGTCCTTCAAATCCCCGCTTCCATTGTATATATCATTATTGCACGAGTCACAGTAAGCATTTCCGGTATTGTTACTCAACCTGAACCCGCTAGGTGGTGCGGCATTATTCTCTGTAAATCCACTAGGTGGTGCGGCATTATTCTCTGTAAATCCACTAGGTGGTGCGGTATTGTTCTCTGTAAATCCACTAGCATACATAATTTCTGTAGCAGGCAAAATAAATGAAGTCACTATCAAAAGTACAAACAAATTGGTTGTTCTATTCAATGTTCCATTTATCATACCTGCGTATATATTCATTCCCTATCTAAGATTTTCTACTGGTACTGTCACCCAACACCAAAATGGTTACACGTGAAGTTGTTTAAGGCTCTGACATTTTTCTACGTTACCTAATGCAAGTAAACCGGTACTAGAGATTTCAAGAGAAGAATATCTAGCAAGGAGGTATCAACTGACTGATTAACTGATTAACTAATCAATGCCAGAACATTAGCGACATCCTGAATGCATCAAACAAATCATCGTGACTAGTTACTTCCTTGTCTAGTGAGCCATCCCCATTTTCTACAGCGGTCCTAAGTGCAGTGATTAGTTTAGTATGACTTGGATTGATAGCAATATACCCATTTTGGTACTTCATTTATTCTTTGCAGTGTGCTAACATTGCCTTATGTTCCTTAGAGAAGGGTACTGGAATGACAAACATATTCTGTTGTAAGAACTGCAAATCATAGACTGATGGATAGTTGTGTTTGTAGGTGATTTTCGATCCACGACCTTTCGTTCAGCAGAAGTAGTCGAAGGTCCTAAAAAATAGTGTAGTCAATGCCAGTCAACCTATACTGACTATTTAGTTTTCGAATGTATAACAAAAGTACGTACGAATATAATAATCGTCATTCTTAAGACGTAAAGGTCTTGCTTGACGTGTATATATTACCATCATGATACCTCATAGATACATATGAGAACGATTGTAGGCGTAGCAGTTATGGCTATATTGGTATCAATCGTTGCAGTCGGTGCAATTGCCGTAACAGACGAAGTTGATGCAAGGGTAAGAGAAGTTGGCGGTATAGCGGCTAGATCCTTTGGTAGTGAAAGTGGAGGATCAGAAATCAATACTACCGTGTGCGGCCCAGATGTAGCACATGCATGCCAATCGTCCGCTGGATAATAGCATCACATAAGGCGAACAAACTTCACGCTTCTTTTTTTTTAGTGCCAAAACCGTATAGACATTCTGAATGCATTAAACAGATCATCATGACTCGTAGACATCCGTTATGACCATAAAAAATAACCATTTGGACAGCAGATGCTTCTTCTGCAATTACATACTTACTAATAGTCGAAGAGAGATCCTAAAGAATAGTGTAGTTAATGCCATAATTGCAAGGATCATAGTTGCTAGTTGTTCACCCTGTAATCCCTTCCCTGTATTCTATCACACATTATCAAACTTTTTCAAAGCCGTATGTATTTCTTCAGCAATGTCCTTGTAAACAACCGCTTCTAATATGGCACGATC
>JAATVR010000214.1 GCA_014523665.1 Nitrososphaerales archaeon TH526 | reverse complement strand
TGCCAGAATTCTGCGGGATGAAAATAAAGACGCTTACAATAGTCGCTTTTCAAGATTAATCGCAAATAACTTTGATCCTACTCAATATAGCAGCTATGTACACAAAGTCAAGGATGCTATTGCTTCTTCAGGAGAAAGGGATGAAGCTGCAGCCAAAGAGAAGTGAGTTGGAGTAGATCGAAATGAGTCGACAGAATCAGCAACATTCTGAGTGGATACCTAGGACATCTTTGGGCTTACTGGTGGCAAGTGGAAAGATAAATTCGATGGACGAAGTCTACGAGAATGGACTAAGAATACAAGAATCAGAGATTATAAAGCGTCTGCTCCCAGACATTCGAAGTCAGGTTGTACACGTAGGGATTGTGCAGAAACAGACAGATGCCGGAGAGATGACTAGATTTAACGCTGTCGTAGCAGTTGGCAACGAAGCAGGGTGGTTTGGGATCGGAAAGGGTAAGGCATCTCAGATGCGAATTGCAATCGATAAGGCGACTAATACGGCCTTCTTGAACGTCATTCCTGTGAAGCGTGGTTGTGGAAGTTGGGAGTGTCGCTGTGATCAAACTCATTCAATCCCCTTCAAGGTGAGAGGTAGAGGAGGAAGTGTAACCATCGAAATTATTCCAGGGCCGAGAGGACTCGGGCTTGTAGCCGGTGAGCATATTCGGAGTCTATTAAAACTCGCGGGGTTAACTGATGCCTGGACGAAATCATTTGGATCAACTAGTACAATGTCTTCGACTACAAAGGCTATATTTGATGCATTGCGGAGCACGTATAGTAAAGGATAGGAAGTGCTTCAAGAAAATGGCTTACTTGGTTGTTAGGATGCGCGGTACGGTTAATGTCCCGTATTGGGCTAATACCACATTAGAAGGTCTTAATCTCTCGAAAAAATTTAGAGCGACAATTGTACCTGAAAGTACGGAATATGCAGGTATGCTGAATAGAATAAGACAACTTGTGACTTGGTGTCGCGTTGATAATGAGACAGTAAAGGATCTACTAGATAGGAAAGGTAGAAAAACTGCATCCCAACCCTTGAAAGAATCTGACTTGCCCGGCGATTATGATAATTTGGATAAACTTGCATCTGATATAGCCAATGATTCAGTAGTGCTCTCCAAACTCAATGGGATAAAACCATGGTTCGCATTGAATCCTCCTCGCGGTGGATTTAAGAAGTCTGTTAAAAAGCAGACAACTCAGAATGGAATACTTGGAGAGAACAAGTTATTGATCGATCTCGTTAAGAAAATGATGTGAGAGAGGCACGGAGCAAGACTTATTTAAGGTTAAACCATTCTCCAACCGTAAGACGTTGAGTTCGAGCGTAGGAGAGAAGTAACTGATTATGGCTACTAGATTCAGAAAGAGTCGAAGACAGAGAGGGAGTAGATTTTGTGGATGGGGACAGATCGGACAACATAGGCAATCTGGTAGCCGAGGTGGAATTGGCGGTGCAGGTAAACACAAGCACTTTTGGATCAGAACTGTCATTGAAGAACCTGATCATTTTGGACACAATTCTACAAAACCTTCAAGACAGAATAGACTAAATCGGTGGGTTAATTTGAGGGATGTAAACGATTTAGCAGCGCGTTTTGGCACTACGAATGAGCATGGCAAGACAATCTTGGATCTGAGATCGATCGGCTATGACAAGCTCCTGGGAGGGGGAACGGTCCAGAAACCTATCGTGGTACAGGTGGCTAAAGTCTCTGCAACTGCAAAACAAAAGATCGAACTAGCTGGAGGCAATATAGTTCTGAATGAAGAAATCAGTCCAAAGTAGCGAGAGTACTTTTCGGCGCGTGATAAAGCGCGTATCTACTTACATACCTCAGGTCGAAAAGCCCAAGAAAAAGTTAACTCTTACCGAGAAATTTGTATGGTGTGGTATAGCTCTCCTTATCTATCTTATTATGGGGCAGGTCCCACTTTACGGTGTCACTGATGATCCTGCATTTGATTTCCTGGCTTTCGCTAGAGTAATTTTTGCTGCTCAGCAGGGAACATTATTGGAGTTAGGCATCGGACCAATAGTCACTGCTGGTCTGTTAATGCAGCTTCTAAAGGGTTCTGAGCTGATAAAGCTCAACTTCAAAAACCCCGATGACAGGGCATTGTTTACATCTGCGACCAAACTTGTCACGATTATTGTTATTGTTGCAGAAGGTACGCTTTATGGTTCAAGTGTTTATGGAGGGTTAGTTGCTCAACCCGAATTTGTCGCAATAGTCATTGCTCAGCTGATAGGTGCTAGCTTGATAGTTATGCTGCTAGACGAGCTGGTGCAAAAGGGATGGGGATTAGGATCGGGCATAAGCCTTTTCATAATGGCTGGAGTTGCTCAGGGTATTTGGTGGGCCGTATTCAGTCCGATTCCTGCCCCGGATGGTGGAAGTGTCGGTATAGTTCCTTTCATGGTGCAGTCCGCTATGGCCGGCGATTTCCAAGAAGCATTATTTAGGTCAGGACAGCTGCCCAGTGTCTTTGGCCTCATAGTTACCGGTCTGATACTTGCAGCGTTGGTGTACGTTCAAGGGATTCACATAGATATCCCTATCGTGTCAACGAAATATAGGGGGTTTAAGGCAGTTTATCCTATCAAGCTGCTGTATACTTCAAACATTCCTGTTATACTGGCGTCAGCGCTACTAGCCAATGCTGTATTCATTGGCCAAATGATGTGGGCAAATTATAATCCACAGAATTCTAACCCTGCATTCAACTACGTAGCACAATATGATCCTGAGAATCCCCAGAGTCCTACGGGGGGATTGTTGTATTACACGACCCCTCCAAGGAGCTTCGAAGCAGCAGCGCAAGACCCTGTTCGAGCGGTAGCATACGTCTTATTCCTCACCACTATTGTAACAATTTTTGCGAAATTATGGGTTGAACTTGGTGGTTTATCGCCTAAAGCTGCCGCTAAGAACTTGCTTGACGCAGACGTTCAGGTACCAGGATTTAGACGTTCTGAGGGATCAGTTGAAGCATTGCTGAATCGGTATATCCCATCGGTAACTATAATTGGAGGTATAACAATTGGGCTGCTAGCTTCGATTTCTGATGTATTGAACGTTTTTGGCTCAGGAATAGGGATTCTGTTGATGGTAGATATCCTGGTAAATTATTACAACTTGCTTGTGCGTGAACAGGTTGACGTTCATATGCCAAAATTGGCGGCCTTACTTGGAAGAAAATAAAATTCATTGCAATGCTAGGGTGGTTGTAGTTGGTGTGCCAGGGGTAGGAAAAACGACGGTCATAACCAAAGCTGCTGAGCGATTAAACCAAGCCGGGTCAAATACTAAGGTAATGGTGTTTGGTACGCTAATGCTAGGCGAGGCAAAGAAAATGGGTGTTAAAGACAGAGATGAAATGCGAAAACTATCAGTTGATACCCAGCGTCGACTTCAAGAAATGGCAGCCAAGGACATCAGTGTAGTACGAAGTGCCAACGTTGTAATCGATACTCATCTTTTTATTAATACTAGGCAAGGAAGGTATCCAGGTATGCCACAAAATCTTTTGGATATATTGTCTCCTACGCATTTGGTCATGATTTCAGCAGATCCTGAAGAAATTTTTGCCCGAAGGATGCAAGATGATACAAGAAATAGAGATTTAATTTCTATTGACAGTATCAAGAATGATCTGGAGGTAGCGACCATAATGATAGCAACATCTTCTGTGTTGACCGGCGCTCCGTTTATGATCATTCTTAACCGTAAGGATAGGTTACATGATGCTGTCAGTGAATTGGTAGAAGTAATGTCAGTGAAAGGTGAAAGAGATTGATACACCAGAGCATTATCGACTCTATCTTCATGCAGTTGCCTGGTCTAACTCCTCACTACACAAAAAATCCTCTCTTCCCTGACATGGTATCTGCGCTGATTGTAGCTGCACTTATAGCTATATCGATGAACTTTGCTATGGCTATGCTGAGAAAGCGAACTACAGATATTGACAAGATGAATAGAGTAATGAAAGAAACCAACGAATGGCGGAAACAGTATACAGATGCTATCAGGAAACGCGATAAAGTTCGGGTCGAGGAGCTAAAAAAGAAGCAAGCTTCAGTGAACAAGATGACTATGGAAATGCAACAGCAGCAGATGAGACCTATGCTCATTTATATGATGCCGTCGTTGCTGGTCTGGATTTTCGTGTTCCCTGCCATATTTGGTTCTACTGCTGGTCTATCTCCCATCCAGATTCCTTGGATTACATGTAGTGAACATAACGTTCAGATAGATCAGCAAGTAGACAGTGATGGCCAACCAAAAGGTGCTTGTTCTGTCCCCGGGGAGATTTTTCTGTGGGGCTGGTTTCTGATTACATCTTTTGCATTTAGTGGCATAATTTCTAAGGTAACCAAGACGTCTATGCCTGGCCTTACGGGGAATTGAGCTTAAAAAACCGGAAGGTGAATGAATCCACCCATGATGTAGATATAGATATTGGTACCGCGGTGCAAAGTAGAAGCCGTAACAAGGTACAACTTTTCTCGATTATCATTTCCGGGTGGCCCGCGGTTGGTAAGACTACTGTTGCCGCAGAGCTAGCCGATGAATTTGGACTCAGGATCTACAACGGCGGTGATATTCTTAAGCAGATCGCTACTAACATGGGGTATCAAACATCAGGTGCTGATTGGTGGGATAGTGAGGAGGGAAGACAATTCATGGAGAAAAGGAGGAGTGATCCTACTTCCGATAAAGAAGTCGAT
>JAATVR010000213.1 GCA_014523665.1 Nitrososphaerales archaeon TH526 | reverse complement strand
TGATGTAGATATAAGAGTATCAAAGGACGGATATGATACAAAAACTGTTAACACCTCATTTGATGTAGTTAAGTCAAACGGCCATGACAACGATGATAATGACGATGAGAAGGATTACAACGGTTCTTCATCTTCTTCATCATCTTCTTCGGCAGCATCAGCTTCAGCTGCTTCATCAGAAAACAGTGACAGCGGTAGTAGCACGGCATCAAGTGCTAGTTCTTCCAATAATAATGATGATGTTGGCGGTGGTGGTAGTAGTAGTAGTGGTAGTAGTAGTGGCTCATCTTCATCATCATCTGTAGCTGTAGGAGATGCTGCAGCTGCCGCCGCAGCTTCATCAGGTGCATCATCAGCTGCTGCGGCTGCAGCTGGCAATGCTGCGGCAGCGGCAGCTGCAAGTGGTGATGATGCCTCTTCGGCAGCATCGGCTGCATCGGCTGCAGTGTCAGAGAATGGAGGATCTTCATCAGCTGCTGCAGCTGCCGCATCAGCTGCTGCTGCTGCATCAACATCTTCTTCTGATAATGATAGTGGTAGTGATTCGTCTTCTTCAGCGGCTTCTTCAAGCAGCACAGAGGATGACTAATTACTAACATCCCAATGTACAAATTTTTTCTTTCGATCTCTAAATGTTTTGACGTTTAGATAATAATGTGAGATGAAATATTAAGGTAAATCAATACAAAATGCTTTTTTTAAATTATCTATTATGCTTCATAAGACTATTTTAATAGATTTATCACAGCATACACAAATTTCAATCTTAATTGGGTTGGAGTATCATCTTCAACAATGATAATAATAATCTGAATCAGTATCAGTATTGTGTTTTATCCTACCGCTTATTAACTTGTCTTCACTTCTAGCCACACCGCGATGTCTTAGAGCCATCACAAACATTTGATAATAATGACATGATGTATGTGTCCTATTCACAACTGTACCATGTCGTGCTTTCTGAATGCTGCATAATATGCGACAGCAGCTAAACCTATTGCAAATACATACCAGATTGGTATAACGAAATTTCCAACATTAATAGCTCCAATATGCATGGATGTCCAATCCGAGTACTGCATTAGCAGACCTCCTTTCGGATCTGAATCTAAAGGTACTAACCATCTATTTACAAACCAAGCAAAATCTTCGACTACTATTGCCGATATCAATGTAGCACAACCAAGAAATAACGCCTTCCTTCTCTTGTTTTTTCCGAATACCTTCAACGTCATATCGTCGATAAGTGCAGCAAAACTAATTAAAATAAAAATAAAAAACATTGGGAATATGTGATATTGATACATGTTGCCTAGAATCGGCTGTGTCTCTCTGCTGTGGTCAGAGCCTTTCTCTGTTTTTACTATGGCCTTTCCATCACTGTTTGAGAGTTGTAAGGCTGGGTCCTTGATAAAGTAGTACTCCAGATGTGCAAAACATACAGCAAAAACTACTCCTATAACTGCAGCTGCGATAAATTCTATCCTTCGGGCGCCAAGTTGTTTACGAACATGATCAAATCTGGAGACATCTTTATCCCTACCCTGAAAATCATTTGTTTTAGGTGCAGTTGATTTGGTTATATCACTTTGTATTATTCATTCTTTATATAGCTTCATTTGGATCCAGATACTTCAAAAAAAATCGTAATATACAGGAACACGTTGTTTTATTTACTACATGGAAATAGATTATTCAAGATCTCAACTTATTATTGATTAATCAGCGATGACGAATTGAAGTTCTCGAGTATGTTATAAGAAATAACAAATAATAGTTAAAATGACTTTTTTTCTAAACTGCTTGCTACGTTAGGCTTGTGAGGAATATCTAGTGGTCAGATAAGGACTATTTTCGACAGATCAAAGAAAGAAAGATTTCAAGAATACTTTTTAAGAAATTCAGTGATCTTGTCATCTGTTGAAGACCATCGCATTTGGAGTACATCTTCCTGTTATGAATCTCGGAGATAATTCTACTCATTCTAGAGAACAGATACTTTCGTTTGCATTAAAGGCAGAACAATTGGGATATGACTCATTAAGTGTAAATGATCACATAGTATTTAATACAAGTTGGCTAGATTCAATATGTACCCTATCTGCTGTTGCGGCAGTCACTACAAAGATAAAACTTGGTACTTCAATATTGAATATTGTCATAAGAAATCCAGTTATCTGTAGTAGAGCTTTATCATCCATTGATATTTTGTCTTCTGGGAGATTATTTGCTGCAGGAGTAGGTCCGGGCTCACATAAAGGAGATTATG
>JAATVR010000212.1 GCA_014523665.1 Nitrososphaerales archaeon TH526 | reverse complement strand
GTATCAACATCCCAGTCAATTAATGCCTCAGCAACAATGTCTGCAGTCCTTAAATTCTCATATTCGCTCATATCGACAAGCCTATCTGCAATGAAATTTCGTTAACCTTTTTGAGTTTGCCAAGGCAATCCTGAATACCGGTTGATTGTCTTTATCGCGGAGGAGCCCATCCACGCTGAGTGTTCGTATCCCTACCATTCTAGTATATTATGTCATTGAACGTTTAAAATGATTTTAGATAGAGGTACATAAGGTAAACCGATTGGTATAGCTCGTGCATTCTGAACAATTCGATTGCTGAGCGTGTAACGTTCATTGAACGGCGTTAACACTGAGGAATGCTATTAAGCTGTTAACATCTATCGAGAGATTTGTTAACAATATTGTTAATTCTCTGTTAACGGTGACTTTTATAGCAAAATGTATTTTAACGGTGCATCCGACAGACACCAGCGAATTGCGCCCAGTGCTGCATTGAGATAGGCAGCCAAATTACTGTACGTTTTGGCATGATCACACGGGGCCATCCTATCTTTAGTTTATTGTCCCGAATTAAGAAAATAATATATATATTAACCCCATAAAGGCTATTTTTGACATTTTTCGGCAAAACTTTAAAGTACAATCGATTCGTACATCAATTAAACAACTTGCAATTTGGCTAGTGAGGTCACCGCTCACTGCCCTTGCACTGCGCTCGATTTGACAAACCGTAGGTGGCTAGGGTTTAACTAGAATTTTTCCCTAGCCGATCTATCTCTGTTTTAGCGATATCAAAAACTATCACCTTCAACATTTATTTAAAGAATAAGCAGACAAATACTGTTATCTCTTACTGGACGATCAATCTTCGGCCATCCTACTTTTCTCAATAGAAACGATTGTCAAAAGTTTTGAACCAGGTTCAATTATCGATGCAAGAATTGATGAAGGGAGTGGCGGCGAATTCCTCATGCACAGGATTCACTTTTCAGTCGCGCTACCTTTTTTCCAAACTAAATGAGGCACGATTTCTGTAGTGAAGACGTGTGGACCTAGTTGTCCTGACGGATTAACCTTCTAAATCCTTATTCGTTAAACTTGATTTTCTATCTCTTGTGCAACGTTTGAAAATAATTGAAATATTCCGCTGCAACCAGCGGTTTCTGATTCTCGAAGAGATTTCCTGAGTTCCTTTACTAATCTATTGGCGGTTGGTTTCATTTGCTCAGGTATCTGATTTTGTAAAGGCACTATTCTTATTTCCATTTCTATGCCTCTGTAAATAGGTATGTGACGTGCAATGAATTCGCTAAGTATCTTCGTTTGATCATGATTTGCTGGAACAAAATGGTAATTGCTATGTCCGTCCACAAATGTTATACTGTCTCTTGGGTTACCAAGGACTAATGTTGCATATATATCTCCATAGTCATAATTATCTTTACTCATAAAAGTCATTCTAGGTTTAGTGTAGATAAATAGATTGCACTATCACAGCCATATTAGATCATAAAGTATGTAGTTAACTATCATTATGGAACTTGGTGGGGTGCGGTGAGAATTCTGTACTAAAGGCCCCGATACCTTATTTGCAAAGTTTTAAGTACCCATATTGTGAATTTGGATAACCGTAACCTATGTCTTGGTCGGTCCGACCAAGGCACGGCGAACCCACAGTAGACGGCTAGGCATTGTTAACCTGATGTCTTCCTAGCCGTTCCACCTCTTAGTATCACAATATTGCAATTCAATTATATATCTTTAAACTAATTGCGGTGGCAAGAACCATAGGTGTTGAAATATCACTTGTAATAGGTGTTTGGTAAATGAATTAACGCCACGCAACTGATTACATTCATAAATACTATTTAAATACTATATTTTGTAAATCCCCATGCACGGGTTAATTAAGGGTAATATTATGGCCATGTCATTCTGAATGCAAGTTCTTAGAAATTTGACAGCATTTGCCCTAGATCGAATGAATAAGTCGGAGGTAGTAGGTCAAGAATGAAGACGAAAGATACTATCAGCCTGGCCTACCACTTCCACCATATTAGCAATTCTAATTATGAAAGGGTATAAGATAACCTTTTCTACTGTAGAAATAAGAAAATGGGATTGTGTAGAAGGTAGCGAAATCTCGGAATGTGTGATCTGTATGGTGTCATTAAAGAATGCACCCTCACTTAATGGAGGGTTAAGGTAGAACTAGTTATCACACCATTCTAAGGTATTCAATCAACTGTACTACAACATTTGAAGTGTGTTGTCCCTGCGGCTACTGCTCTCTGCATTTCCCAATATTGCTAGTCGAAACTGACAAATGGTCAGCTGACCGCGTTAAGGTGATATGGAACAAATCAGGAAAACAATAGTTGCAACCTACTTGCCTCCCCCATCATCACTGCATTTTGGACATTTTCCCTTATCCGATCTTATGTAGCAGAGCTTTCCTTTAGAATTGAAATGATTATGAGAATAGATTAGCCCGCAAATCTCACATCTGTGAAGGTGAGTACTTTCACGAAAGATTTCGGAATTTTTTAACTGATTGTCTATAACTATCCAAAGGTTGTCGTTATCATTCATTCACAATCTATCACAATGTACAATTCCATATAAAAAGTGATGGAGTGGGTCATAGACTTCCGAGATTTATTTTTAAAGGTCTAAAGTAATCGAAAAAACTTGATTTGCAGTATCGTTGAAGAGATGTGTAACTTGCACTTGCTATCAAAGTCAGCTCTGAGAAAAAAAGGCTAAGAACCTTGGCGAAGCACTTGCACTGGAGTAGGAGGTGGAGACTGGACCATGAAAAAAGTATATGGCGGTTTTGGATTTAATAATCGTTTAGTTGAGAGCTCAAGGTCTTGCTTCAAAGACCAAATTGAAGGGTGTTTGGGTAGCGCGACGGAACTTTGAAAATCCGGCTGATTTTACAGTTTCAGCTATTCTTTTTTCACCTGCTTGCGCTCCCAGTGCAGGTCCATCTTCGTTTAAAGACGCAGGAACACATACGATGGAAGATACTGAGTAGAATAGTCTTCCAAGCGGATTTAAATTATCCTCTACTCTGTCATTGGCAAAAGGTTCTACCAACATCCATGTGCCATCTTTTTTCTTCAACGTTTGCAATACGTGCTTGGCTGCCCCAGCTGGATTGCCCATGTCGTGGAAGCAATCAAAGAACGCAACCAAGTCATAATCGTCACCTGGATAATCTGTCGACTTTGCAACTTCAAATGTGATGTTTCGCAAGCCTTCTTTCTCTGCATGCTTCCTAGCCCATTCAATTGAGGGCTCGTGAGAATCAAAACCTACGATTTTTGAATTGGGATATGCTTTTGCCATTAGAACTGTTGATGCACCATGACCACATCCAACGTCTGCTACTTTAGCTCCTTCATTCGTGAGCCTGTGCTCTACGTCTTCTAGAGCTGGAATCCAGCTGGTGATTAGGTTAGCAACATAGTTCGGTTTGAAGAATCTCTCTGTGCCTTCAAATAGATAATGATGATGGTCTCCCCAACCAAGACCTTTTCCAGTCCTAAATGCCTCGATAATTTTTTCCTCGTCTTTGAAAAGACTTACTAGGGATTGGTAGAAACCTGCTACGTATGCTGGGCTATTCTCATCAGTTAGCGCAAAAGCCTGCTCTTCTGGAAGCGTGTAAGTGCCATTAGCAGAGTTGTAATCAACAAAACCTCCAGCAGCTTGACCCGCTAGCCATTCTTTTATTATTCTTGGATGCGTCCCTGTCTTTATTGCTAGTTCTTCTGGTGTCAACTCACCTGCTCTTGCCATCGCTTTGAACAACCCAAGCCTGTCGCCGACAAAAGTGATTAATGCACCTTCTGCTGCCCCCCATTCATTCACAACTTTTCCAATAAATTCCTGCAGCTTTGTCTCATCTACTACTGTCATTGGTATCCAAATCTCCTTTCGAATTTCGCTCAGGCTGTTGTTGTATTTCTTGAACTTGTCTTTTCAATTCAATCATTTCCGATGATATTTTTTCTTGTATCATGCATTACTGTATATGTTGGATGGATGATAAATTAAGGACGTGAAGGGGATACCCGCATTCTACACAAAATAGCTAGCAGATGTAGCATCTAAACTTTTTAGAATAGTCGAATTCTCTGTAGCTAACCTTATTTGAGGCTCCCAAGATAGGAAAGCTTGAGTAGAGTAAATACTTGGATGCAAGAGATGTAAGGATCTTCTGTGAAATAGCATTCAAGGGTCTGGATTATGATTCGTTCACAGATAGGCGAGTTAGCCCATTAGCTATCGGAAGGAAGCTTGGATTGGACGAGAAGACAGTTCGAATGAGAGTGAAGAAGATGGAAGATGACGGATTTATCAAGTACTATCAGGCGATGCCCAGTTTGGCACTTTTTCAACTCAAGAATATTAAAACCTATAGGTACGAAGCCTTAAACATTGCCACAAAGCATCGAGTCATAAGGTACGTTCAGGATCTTCCATTTATTGTGGAGGCAATTGATTATTTGGGGTCGGTAGTGTCAATCAACATCACTGGCACTTCCACTGGGGAAATAGATCAGGTGGCTTCTGGACTGGCAAATAGATTCGAATTGTACAAGTGGATGCTTGGAAGCAGCACAATAAAAGAACCTGTAGCGGTTGCAGATAGATTAGATTGGCAAATTATTCGAGAACTTAGATATGATGCTTTGTCAGGCGTCAAAGAGCTCTCCAAATCGTTGTCAATAACTCCGAGGATGGTTAAATATAGGATTAATAAACTACTAGGTTCAGACATGCTGCTAGTTCGAGCAATTATAAATAGCCAGAAGCAACAAGGGCTGATATTTTATGAATTGGAAATGTCGATTGATGAATTAAGGCGGTATGGAATTATCAGGCGGCTAAGTGAAATTTATGCAGAAAAGCTTTGGTCAGTACGTACCTTGGCAGCTGGAGTCTTGCTGGCGAATTTTTTTGCCTTTACTCTTGCGGAGCCCGAAGAAGCTTACATAAATGCGCTTAAAATTGAAGGCGTAAGATCATGTTCTCTTTTTGTATTCAAGGAAACAGTTGAACCGAAAGAACCAAATTGGATGGACGGCATAATAGAACAAAAAATAGCATCATTATCAAGATCCAGGTAATGCACTACTAATCAAAAGATGCTATTCAACATCTTGACAACAAAAAATATCCCGCCTTATCTTAGACACTAGACGGTCTTGATCATCTTTACAACTTCGTCTTCCGTCTCTGCCAGCCCAGGGTGACAATCCTTGGCATGTATCTTTGCATGCTTCTTTATGTCCTCCACTCCCTGGGGAGATATGAGTGTCCAACCGCATGGACAGCTGAGCATTTTTGCCATAAATTGGTAAGTTTCGTATATACTTTTTCAGTTGACATTTCCTATTGTAATTATATCAGTCACACAAGAGGATCTATTTCATCTTGCGGAGTGTTTTTGCATAATTTACCTCTGGACATATTTTTAAAATGTCTGCAAGTCTCTTTCTGAAGGGCCCTATACTTATGGCTCCTGCTGCAGCTATTTTGGATTGGCTAATGTCTTCCGAATTCT
>JAATVR010000211.1 GCA_014523665.1 Nitrososphaerales archaeon TH526 | reverse complement strand
TACTCTTTTGACTTTTCTGTGTCGATGTAATTTTCGAGGTCTCTGTAATATAACAGACCGCCATTTGCTGCTATTAGAGGATTGTACACCTTTCTCTGTACTCCGTGATAGTTGCTTATCATTACGCCTTTGTCATCGGGCTCTGGCTCTGCCAGCAAACCAAAAAATGAACTAATAGTCCCTGAACCAGTCAAAAGTAGGGCTTGTAGAAAACCGAATATGAGTAAGTATTTAATTACACGTGACATGACTTATCACCATGTCATCCTGCAAATCTTCAGATGGTAATTTCATTCAACCTATTCTTACCTTTCTTCTATTGTGTATGATAGCCGATAATCGCAATTAGTATCTACTGTATCAAATATGTCCCCTACTTCACCAGTAGACTCTGAACAATCATAGTGGTCGCCAATCCCAAAATTATTCCTGGCATCAAATTCCCTAGTAATTATGCCTATTGCGTCATTTCTATCATAAGTTGTCAGAAATTGAACGGAGTTTTCAACTTTGTCCCTATATTCAGGTAGAGGTTGAGGGGTTTGAGTATCTAGAATCCCTGAAATATCCGGTAACACCCCTTCACCAGAATCATCTCCTCTTCTATCCATACCAGTCTGGTTATTCTTCCCCATGCCATCCGTAGCTCCTTCATCCAACTCTGCGCCAACTGTTGCAATTCTCAAAGTACTATTTTCAGGAAGGTCTATGGCAATGGACGTGCCTTTAAAATCTATTGTTTGTCCGCTGTTCACACGATCTAGTCCGCTATTATCTGATAATTGAACCCTTTTGTTATTTACGTATGCATCTAATTTCCACTCTGCTGGAAATAATATATCGTGATTGTAGTTAATGAAAACTGAATTAAAGGTAACATTCAATTTACGAATAGAGTCTTCGGATCTTGCCTGATTTACCGACGAAGCATTTCTGCCTAGGTCCAGCGTATTATTCGAAATGGTGAAAATTGTATTCTTATCAGGAAGACTCTTGTTCTGTCCGAGGTCTACATAGTCATCGTTACTACTATTGGTATTCTTACTATCATTTTTATCATAACTGCCATAATTGGCTTCTAATCCCCCTTCCTCCATAGAGGTTACTGGAGCCTGTAAGTTTGAACTGATGTCACTGTTACTGGAATTACCATAGACTAATGAAGAGTTGGAGGTTTGAAGGCTCGTCTCCAATAGGAGCAGGTCTTCGTCCACGTTATTTAGGTGTTGTAATGCTTCTATCAGATCTCCTTTTTGTAGGGCTAACCTGACTTCCATTAAGTTTTCTCGTAATTCTTCCAAGTCTTCAGTGCTTAATGAGGCCTGCTGGTTGGCCATGGAGGTTCCCACGTTAAGCATTAACGTGACAGCAACAAGCAGGATGCTAGAGGTGACGATAATACATTTTATTGCAAGGCAAATTGACAATTTATTTTCTAACTTTCTGTACAGACAACAGACGAATAATTGTCTTGCGAAGTGCACCATAAAATGAATGAGTGGGACAGATAGTAGATGCTTGGTAGTCATCCCTAGATTTTCCTGAATAACGTTGCGTTTATTTTATTCCTCCAGGCAATCATACAGGGTCGATTTGGAAAACTAATAGTAGCTTATTCAATATCCATTTATGTTTCCAACTCTTCAGAACACCTCGTTGTAAATTCTACCTTGAATTGGTAGGAGAAAACAACAGTTTATTCCCTCACCGTGGTAGAGAATACTCATCTAGCCTTTCACAGCCAGGCCATGATAGGCTCAGAATCTATCACCTATACCCTCTGCTAACTACAATACTACTACTACTGATTAACAGGATCGACGAAGTGTACAGACTTTATTATCTTCTTAATCTCTCCCAAATTTTTTATGAAGTCCTCATAACTGTCAGCTATGTATGAAAATTCGTAGATCTTCTCTCCCCTTATCAGCCAGACCGCCGTTCCGTATCTTTGAGTCTTGTCATCGATAATAAAGGAATAGTTAAAGACCCAATAAGGATACCCATCAATATTTTCATTTGACTGGCCGTTTTCCGTGACACGGAGATCATAATCAGAAAAAAGCTGAATAAAATCAAAAGTTCTGATTTCAGTATATTGTCTTAAAGTTAAATTATGATAAGGTGATCTAAGAGACACTACCGAAAGGTTGGGATTCACTAATCCGCTATCTCCAATTGGCACGTCATTCCCTTGCCTTAAATGGTCATTATCATTTACAATATCAAATGAAACAACACCCTCGAAATCATTTAGGACACCTTGGTCAAACCCAGCTTCAAACTTGACCCAATTGTAAGGGTATTGAAAGGATATACC
>JAATVR010000210.1 GCA_014523665.1 Nitrososphaerales archaeon TH526 | reverse complement strand
GCTCGAAGCCCTTTCATGAAGAATATTTGCAAATTGTCGCATGTCTATTTGGCTAAATGGGCTGATCTTTTTTAGAGTGTCTATTTCCTGTCCTTCTTCTAACATACTTCGATTGCGTAATTCTTCTACGATTTTTTCCCTCAACCTTGGGGGACAGATCTTACTATGATAGATACAACCAAGTGAACCGAAGAACATTTCTTTAATATGGTCGTCTCCTTTCTCCTCATGAAAATGGGGATTGCGCGTTTCTACCTGACATATTTCTATTCCCTTGTCCATTGCCTCTTGATTTTCTGTAGGTAAAATTCCGCCAAATTCTTCCAGGACATTGACTATTTCATAAGGTTCTACCGAAAAGCCAGATGAATAGGTAAGCAATTCGGCAAGTTTCATTGACATACAATGTTCGCCTGAATTTCCGGTACGCATAACTTCGGTCTCGAAGCCTGTATAATAAGAAACCAGAGAATTGAGATACTGATTAGTTATTTCAGAGACTCTTCCCCACTTGGAAAAATATAGACCACTCTCTGAAACTTTGGGTTTGTAAATCCACGAAATCCTAACCATTGTGTATGGACTATTTGACATTGCAAGTCCTGATGCGAAGATTTTAACATATTCATTGACTGCGCCAGGTACGTAATTATCTGCATCGATAAAACCAACGTAATCCTTTCCAGCCATCTTTGCCAGGAGCATCCCAGTAATCATGCCTTCAGCTTTACCATTTCTGACTATGTCATCTGGTCCAAAGATGCTGTTATACCCAACCTCTTTAAGCGCATCTGAGAGTCCAGGATCTTTCTGATGCAAAATCAACGCATTCTTACCAACAAAACGGTTAAACTGCTCCAAGGCCTCTTTTTCTAATTTGTACCTATCGACAGGCTGCCTAGGACTATTGGAAACAATGATAGTAAGGCAATCGTGCGGAATGCCACTTAACACACCCTCAAGTAGTTTTAGACGTTCGCCTTTAATGGGGATTACAATGGCCATTTTTTTCTCTATTTCAGAAATCTCTTCATTTCCGATGCTTCGAATAGTCTCTGAAGTGGGCCTCCCATTGCTAAAGCCAGAATCTAGCTCATATACACGTTGTACACCATGTAAGCTAATTGCCCCAAATCTTTCTGTATACCTGGGATGATCAAGTTTCATTTTGAGAAAGGAAATGATTTTATCGCTTATAACTATTGGGAGCTTCGTAAACGTTCAAAACATCTAGCAGACGTACAAGAATGGGCAAAATAACATACTCTTCGGTAATTAAATTCCTAATAATTTAGCCGCAACTTAAAACTACCTACTCCCATTGTGAAAGTCATTTGTCTTCTAGACCCATACATTCCGACAAAATCATATAGATGCACGCCTAAGGCAAAAAAAGATATGCACCAATCAATTCTAAAGGAATTAAACTTGCTATTCTTTATTCTTTATCTATGAATTCATCTGGATTTGGTGGCTCAGGATTTAGACCCTTTCTTTTTCGTATGTCTGCGACTAGACTCCTTAAGATTGATTGGGGTACCGGTTGCCACGCCTTGAAATAGGTACTCCACAAAGCTTTCCCAGCGGTACCACCACGCATTATCTCGGAAAGATCGAACGTTTCAGATGCAGGAACTTCGCCTTGAATAATCGTGATAAGCCCCTTCTGATCTACGTTGATCAATTTACCTCTCTTACTTGAGAGAATTCCTGCTACGGTACCAATCTGTTCCTGAGGACATTTTACCTCAATGCCAAGAATCGGTTCGAGTAATGTGGGATCTGCTATCAGCATCGACCCAAGCATGGCCCTACGTGTCGCAGGCATTAATTGAGCTAACCCTCTATGCGCCGGGTCCTCGTGAGGAACAAAGTGATGCAAGACAAACTTTACCCCTCTAACAGTCTCATGCGCAATTGGTCCAGAGTGTGTCACATCATCAAACCCTGACCTGATGGAATCCATGGATTCTTGAATAAATTGAACACCCTTTGTCTCGTCAATAAGCATATTCCCAGTTACGTCTAGAGCAGCCACGCTACGCGCCTCATCTGCACTCCATCCTTTTTCACGAAGGTGTCTAGCCATCTCCTTCTTGTCCATATCTTCCTTAATTTGCCCTGTCCTGATCATATCGATAATTTCCTCACCTAGCGGTTCCACTCTCATAAAGATCTTATTATGTTTATTAGGAGACTTGCTCATTATAGGGGTTGTTTTATTTCTGCTCGTTTCACGATAGTTGATTAACGGTTGTGTCGTAGTTATTTCTAAACCTGCTTCCTGTAGAAGAGATGTAGCAATTTCTAGATGAAGTACTCCCATACCTGCCATGAGTGTTTCACCTGACTCTTCATTGATTTTTACTATTAGATTAGGATCTTCCACTGTAATCTTTCTTAGGGCTTCAACTAGTTTCGGCAGATCTCTTGGATGCTTTGGTTCGACTGCAATCGTTACAACTGGTTCCGATACATATTTGATTGATTCAAAAGGCGGAATTGCCTTCACCGTGGATATTGTCTCACCTGCAACTGCATAGTCCAGTCCTAGTAAGGCAGGAATGTTACCTGCAGGTAACATGTTTACCAATTCGCGAGTATTTCCCATATAGATATTTACAGATTGTATTTTTCCTGGCCGCTTTGCATCGATCAAATATGCTTCATCTCCATCTTTCACGGTGCCTGAGAAAAGTCGACCTGTTGCTATTCTACCTGCCTGGGGATCAACATTTATCGTTGTCACCATCATTACTACTGGCCCTTTGTCATCACAAGAGATGAGAGATTTACCAATTTCGGAATTCAAATCGCCAGGCCAAATTTTAGGAATTCGATACCGTTGAGCGACGTGAGGAGGTGGATGGTGTTCAACTACCATCCCGAGAACGGCTTCGTGTAGTGGTGCCCTCTCTGCCAGGTTCTTGATAGCTCCAGGATCATCAGATGTATAAGCATCATAAACATCCTTAAAGCTGACCCCTTTTTTCTGTGCAACCTTGAAATTAAATCCCCACCTATCTTTGGCTGAACCAAAAGCAACACTGTTCCCTTGGATACTAACCTTCCATTTTTCTTTGAGCTCTGGCTCTGCGTAAATATCTATTAAATGATTAAAGTCGGCGATGATATTAGACAGCCACTTTTGCATAGCGGCGGCATCTAATCTCAATTCCTTTACCAATCTGTCAATCTTGTTTATGTACAGAACAGGCCTCACTCTCTCATCTAAAGCCTGTCTCGTCACTGTCTCGGTCTGTGTCATTATCCCTTCGACTGAGTCTGAAACCACAACGGCTCCGTCAATTGCCCGCAGCGCACGAGTAACCCTACCAGTAAAATCTATGTGTCCTGGTGTATCAATCATGTTAACCACGTACTCCTTCCCATCTTTCTCATAGTACAGAGTAACGTTTGCGCCTCTAATTGTCATCTGCCTATTCTGTTCAAGCTTCATTGAATCTAGAGCAAGGGCCTGTCCTGCAATCGATGGCGAAATAATTCCTGATGCCGCCAAGAGGCTATCGCTCATGGTAGTTTTGCCATGATCGACGTGCGCAATGACCCCAAAATTGCGAATCTGCTCTTTATTTCCAATAATTCTAAGGATATCCTGGGTTGATTTGAATTTAGGCATCTATTCAGTCAGAAAATTTTGCTGGAGGTCTATTAAACGTTCCTTTGTTCTAAGTACTTGGCATTCTATGGATACTAGAGGTGCGTTCTGTAGAGCTAAATCAGGTCATAGTTCATGCTTGTCCACGCTAATTTGCTACCCATTAGGAATGTTATTGATGAAATTATGACATACACATTGTTTCCTTGGGACCTAATCTTGATCCATCACGACCAAATATTTCCTAAATCTCGCCATATAGGTCACCCTATTATTGGAACAGTCAATATTCCCTGGCAGCATGTGTATACTGTTGCCAATCACATTCATGCTATTCTTCCAGAAATAAAAAAGAGCTCATGACTCGACAATTTTTGGCTGATAAGTAATAAACCTAAACCAAAAAATCAGGGATTCTGAAAATTAGTAACAATGACAATTATTGAATTGCTCAGGTCATCCATTGAACACAAAATTATAAGTAAGGGAGATGAGGCAACAATAAATATATTCTGAATGAAAGGCGTAAATATCTCCTCTAGCAGGCATCCTACAATAGAAGATATATCCACAGCTAGAAGTTCGCTTGACACGAGTATAAGAAAAACCCCGTTACACAAATCTGATACGTTTTCAAGAATGGTAGGTACAGATACATTCCTAAAGCTGGAATGTTTACAAAAGACAGGATCGTTTAAGGTCAGAGGTGCTTTTACGAAGTTGAATTCTCTATCTAGCAAGGAGCGATCTAACGGAGTGATCGCTGCCTCGGCAGGGAATCATGCCCAAGGCCTTGCCTACGCTTCCTCTAAGGAAAATATTCATTGTACTATAGTAATGCCTAGAAATGCTTCCCCTGCAAAGGTCGCCGCGACTAGGTCTTACGGAGCTAGGGTGATTCTTTCTGGTGAGAATTATGATGCGTCGTGGGATGAAACGGTTCGGATCGCAAAGGATGAAAGGCTTACGATCATTCACGCGTTTAACGATAGACAGGTAGTATGCGGGCAGGGAACAATCGGGTTGGAGCTACTTGAGGATCTAAATGATTTTGATAGGATCTATCTTCCCATTGGGGGCGGTGGATTGGCAGCTGGAATAGCTATCGCCGTGAAGGCCAGAAGACCCAATGTTAAGATTATTGGAGTTGAATCGGAAGCTTTTCCTTCCATGAAGGAATCTATTTCTAAAGGGAAATTGCAAACCATCAACTCAGGCTATACTATAGCAGATGGTATTTCAGTGAAATCACCAGGGGAATTTACATACGAAATAATTAGTGAGTTAATTGATGATATAGTGTTAGTAGATGATACCTCTATCGTCAAGACCATGTTTCTGCTAATGGAACGGGCGAAGCTCGTAGTTGAGCCTGCTGGAGCAGCTAGCTTAGCATACCTTGTGTCCAACGGTTATGCTAAAAGGAATGAAAGGGTAATTGCCCTTTTATCTGGCGGTAATGTTGACATGTATCTATTGGGACAGGTGGTTGCGAAGGGTCTAATGTTTATGGGTAGAATGCTCAAAATATTTATTCAATTGCCAGACAAACCGGGGGCGTTGAAGAATGTGGTTGACTGTATTGCGGACTTGAGTGTAAATATTGTCGAAGTTGAACATGATAGACTAAGCTCTAACATTTCTGCAGGAACAGCCGGTGTGTATTTAAGTCTAGAGGTTGAAGATAGCTCTCATGAGGAACGTCTCATAGACTTGCTCAAGAGACAAAGGATAAGGTTCAAAGTACTTGGATAATAATGTAGGATTGATTTTGACAAATTGATTTGCAGTCGCTTTTATGATTTTTACCTCTCCAGAATTCAGTCAGAAGTGATCTCTTGAGGCTTTCTCGATTTTTATGGCTTCAGCTCTTTACTAATTAATTTGCGTAGTTCGCAATTAAGCTCTAATGTTTTACAACCATTTGATCTTTTCTAGCTCTTTGTGTGATTGGTATATGTTTTCTATTTAGGAAGCTGACCTAACATTCAGTTCTCATTCTTAGGATCAGGTTAAATATCTAGGGAAATCTTGCATAGTTCCATCTAGGACAATCAAACTACACACAATACATTAGATTAGGATTCTTCATCTCCTGATAGGAGCATTCCATGCGTCTCTAGCTACATCTTCATACATCGGCATACATCGAAAATTCGTGTGGGTGGGGTCTCACAGCTACCTCATTGTAGTCATTAATTTCTTGTTCTAAGATCGTATCAATTGTATCATCGCTAAATATCGGCCTCAGGAATTCTCGGTCACTCTGTAATTCCTCGCATGCATCACGTAAACTAGTTGGCAATTGTCTTATGCCAAGTTCAGCTCTTCTTTTAGGGGTCATTTTAAAAATATCCTCATCGATCGGGTCTCCTATTGAACTACGTTTGTTGATACCATCAAATCCGGCGGCCATTATTGCTGAAAAGGCCAGGTATGGATTACAAGAAGGATCGGGTGCTCTGAATTCAAGTCGCTTAAGGGCAGAGAACCTTTCCCCCCTGTAGTGAGCAGGGATCCTAATTATGGCCGATCTGTTCCCAGTACTCCATGAGATGTATACTGGGGCTTCATACCCCGGAACTAGTCGACGATATGAATTTGTAGTCGGGGCAACTACAGCCGCGAGCGCAGATGCATGGTCTAACACTCCACCACCAAAATACCTTGCCAGCTCTGATACTTCTGCATATTTATCATTTGCATCAAAGAAGAGATTCTTGCTATCTTTCCATAGGCTCACATTAACATGCATCCCCGAACCATTATCCAGCGCAATAGGCTTTGGCATCATAGTAGCAATCATGTCATGTTTCTTGGCTACATTTTTCACAATGTATTTGTAACTTTGTACTGAATCTGCGGAATTAACCAGAGTATCGTATCGAATATCGATTTCACACTGACCAGCAGTTGCTACTTCGTGGTGGTGCGCATCACAAATAATCCCAAAGTTATTGCTTAACACATCGACACATTCGTTCCGATACTCCATGAGACTATCTCCTGGGGCACTGGGAAGATAGCCTTCTTTCAAACGAAGGGCATAACCTGCGCCTTCTGCAGACCATGGTGATTCCCTCGAAGTAATTTTGTAGCTTTGTCCGTGGTACGGAGTCATGGTATTCACCTCAAGTCTGTCGAATACAAAAAATTCAACTTCGGGGCCCCAATAAGAATATTCGTAACCTTGGCTGCTAACATATTTCTCTGCTTTAGCTGCTATTCCTCTGGGGTCTCTGACGAATGCGTCTCTACGAGAATCTCCTTTAATAACATCGCAAATCAATCGAGCGGTCTGATCTTTTTCGAGCCATGGGATAGTAGCGTACGTACAGGGATCAGGCATTATTATCAAGTCAGATTCCTGTATTTCTGTGAATCCACGTATAGATGATCCATCAACTTTCGGAAGCCCAATTTCAAAGTCTTCAGCGCGAAACATATTGGCGGCCACTGTAGTATGATGAAACCGTCCCGATAGACCAGTAAACTGTAAGTCAATAAATTTGATCTTGTCAACTCTCAACCTACGCATCACCTCGCTTGGGGTAAATGACAAAGGTTCTATTTTACCATCAGTAACCTTATAAGGCAATGGAATATCCTATGATAGGACATCTTTCCCATAATTAAGCTTTCAAAATATGGTCTGCCCCATAAACATATGGCAAATACATTCAAAGCATGTTGGATCAAGTCACCGTGGTTTCTAAATGTATATCAAATCGTACTGTTTCATTCTAAAAGATACTTCATAACAATTTTATTCTTTCAGGTCGATTGCAATCACTGATGCCTATCTTACCCTTAGATAGTGGTCGCTATGGAAGCAAAGAAATTCGAGAAATATTTGATGACAATCGCAAACTAGACTACCAGTTGAAATTCGAAGCTGAAGTTGCTATAGCACAAGGTGAATTAGGGGTGATCCCTGAAAACGCCTCCAAGGAAATTGCAGAGATCGCAAATTCAAATAAAATAAGCTTGAAACGGATAAAGGAGTTGGAGTCGATTAGTGAACACGATACGGCTGCATTCGTAGAATCAATCGCGGAAGAATGTTCAGAGAAGGCAAAACCCTGGGTACACTATGGATTAACGAGTAGCGATACAGTCGATACAAGTACTTCTATGCAGTTAAAGGACTCGTTAAAGATTATCGAAAGCAAATTACTTCGGTTAGCAAGGGTCCTTTCGGATCGTGCCTTGCAATTCAAAGATTTGCCCGCAGTTGGGAGGACTCATGGTCAACATGCTAGTGTAATTGCATTCGGTCTTAAGTTCGCAGTTTGGGCATCAGAAATTGTCCGCCACTTGGAAAGAATTGACGAAGGGAAAAAGCGCTTTCTGGTTTGCAAGACGCTGGGAGTAGTCGGAACAGGATCTGTGATGGACAAACTAGCCTTGGATGTGCAGAGGGTAGTCGCTAACAGATTGGGTCTATTTCCGGTCGATTCTGCCACCCAAGTAGTTCCTCGAGAACGATATGCGGAAGCACAGTTCTTCCTTTCTCTTGTAGGAACTACCTTGGACAAGATGGCAGTTGAAATCAGAAATTTGCAGAGAACTGAAATAGGAGAGGTTTCTGAACGCTTCAAAAGAGGTCAGATGGGAAGTAGTGCGGTTCCAGTCAAACGTAATCCCATAAAAAGCGAGAGGATTTCATCTCTATCTAGACTTTTGCGAGCGTTGGTGGGTGTTGCGATGGAAAACGTTTCTCTTTGGCACGAACGGGATTTGTCAAATTCAGCTAATGAAAGATTTACCATTCCAATGACAGTTATTCTTTTGGATGAAATGTTAAATTTGATGACAAATGTCATCACCAATTTGGAGATTCACAACGAAAGAATTATGTCGAATTTGAGAATGACCAATGGCCAAATCCACGCCGAATTCGTGTTGGATCTGCTCATAAAGAAGGGTATTCCGCGATTTGACGCTTATCGAGACATCCAAAGAGTTGCATTCTCAGCCATCGAAAATAAACAGTCCTTTCTCGACGCTATTCGAAATGATCCAGAATTAGGAAAACATTTGACGTCCGAAGAATTAATTGATACCTTTGAGCCAGGCAGACATCTCGCAGCATCGCCCAATATAATTCAAAACATAGCAAAAATGGTCCATGATGCAGAGCTCAAATATTCTAAGGCATCCTAAAATAAGAACCACTGCATCCTTAGGCCTAAAGCTTGTTAATGAGATCTATTGACTATGATGATGATTTTGCTTCGTAAAATATTTGTGAATTAAAGATCCATACTGCAATGCCTTTTTAGGTTTCATAGCAGCTTCCTGTGGTACGCCTATATCAATTGCAAGCCTACGGATAATATGTTTCCTAAGCATATCGTCTTCGCTCTTTATTTTCTCATCGATTGGAATAGTGTTGGCAAATTCTATGAACTTCTCTGATAGAAATGGCTTCT
Source organism: Nitrososphaerales archaeon TH526 (assembly GCA_014523665.1). GTDB lineage: Archaea > Thermoproteota > Nitrososphaeria > Nitrososphaerales > Nitrososphaeraceae > TH5896. Next base: position 4,176 of record JAATVR010000210.1, on the reverse strand, counting down.
TGATAGTTACTCCGTAATCAGAGGCTATCATATCAATCTCCTTCATTAGTAACAGTTCATTTAAAATCTTTGCCTGCATAAGTTCCATAATACCAGGTTTACCATATTTATACACAAATCGGTATTGATTATAGCCACAGAAAAGTTCGTCTATTCCATTCGCGGTAAGTACTATCCTAAAACCATTTTCCCTAGCCAGACGAGCTACAAATAGATATGCAATACAGTTTTCCAAATGGGACGCAATTCTACAACTGATTTTCAGGTTTACCTTATTGAGGTTTTCATAGAATTCATCCTGTTGTATATCATGTTTTTTATGAGGGGACAGTAGCATTGATGCAATCGTCTCTGAAAAGATCATATCGTGTGAGCCTGCGAATCCCACCGTTAACAAAGTCACTGACTTATTCAAATCTCTACACAACTTCGCGAGCACTGAGCTATCCAATCCACCAGAGAAGGCTACCGCTATGGATCTCTCATTTCCTATAGCAGTTTTCAGCTCTTCTTGCATTACTTTATGTAATTGGGTGAACAGTTTCAAAATCGTAAATGAGGATACGTGTTATAGGTTATTTTGATGACATTGATTTCATATTTGAACTTCGAATTTTCTAGCTTTCAATCACTTGCTGCTGAGAGTAAAGGAGATATTTAGACTATAGATCATAGAAGGTGCTACTAGCCGTTTATTTTGAAATCTTGAAATTCCCCTGAGTACCTTCCGTACTTCAAATCTATCTTTTCTACATGTGCATTTGGAGGCCCCACCTTAAACCAGCTAATTGCATCTTCAACAGAACTCTTGTCACCTTCGAGAATCGCCTCAACACTTCCATCCTCCACGTTGCGGACCCAACCTGCCACTCCATGTTCGCTGCAAATGCGCTGAGCATTCTGCCTGAAATAAACTCCCTGTACCTTACCCTTAACAACGATATGGCCTCTGATCTTAAGTTGACTATTCTTGTTTTGGTCTAAGTCTTTCATTGTGTTGATATATAACTTAAGATACGTACACCAATGTACATTTTATCCCAGTTGTGATGACACTGCATTAGATTAAGCTTCCACCCTCGTCGATAAACAAATCTTCGTAGGATGTTCCTCTTCTAACTAGCCTGTAATCGCCATTCATAGTCTTCATGACAATGGAAGGTTTCGTTTGGCAATGGAAAGGCATATTGAAGACGACAGAATAAGCACCTACGTTGTAAAATGATACATATCTACCAGTTGTCGCACCAGTAAGATCCGATGCCTTAGACTGGGGAAATACATCATAGGTATCGCACAGTCGACCTGCCAAGTGAATGCTTTTTCCATTTCTGCTACGGTCTTGTTCTTTGCTAGAGTCGAGTGTGAATACCGTTTCTTGCGGGTATTCTTGCTTTAGAAGTGCGGCGTCTAATAAAAGATGGTACCCTGTATCAACTATGACTATTTTTTGTTCATTATACTCCTTTGTATTTACTATTTTTGATATCAACATGGACGATTCTGCAACAAGGTATCTCCCGCTTTCAATCAAAAGATCAAATGATCCATGTGACTCAACCAATCTGTTGAGTCGTGGTAAATAGCTTTCTGCCATTTGCGAAGGGGTTGGCACCGACTCGTTATAATATACCGGGGTGCCTCCACCTATGTCTAACGTATTTATGGCAAATTTGGGGAACTCTTTTTTCATCTTTGTCATAAAGTTGTGCATCTTATCAATAGCGTGGATAAAACAAGAGAAATCTGTGATTTGAGAACCGAGATGAAAATGAAATCCCTCAAAATGCAGCAAATCATTATCCATAAGGTGCTTGACCATTTTTGTAGCACTGTCAATGGTGCCGCCATTAAAAGGAACGCCGAATTTTCCATTTCTGTATGAGGCACGAATTTCTGCTTTCACACCGACCTCAGGATTAACTCTGATCATTGTCAGAGGTTTGACGGCGAGCCTCTGTGCTGCTTTGGCTAAATTAGTCATACCGCTAAAGGAACTAACTACAACTTTTCTTATTCCCGCTTGCAACACTTCATAGTATTCTTGAAATTCTTCAGTAACGCTAGTGTATATTATATTTTCAGGAGGTGCCTTGCATCTTCTTAGAAAGTGAAGTTCTCCTAATGAAGTTATGTCGAAGGTGATTCCGTCTTTAATGAATGAGGTTAGTACAGCGGGAGTGAAATTTGCCTTTACAGAATATGCAAGCTTCACATGTCCATTAAACCTAGAGTAGGCGTTTCGAAGTTCACGCACCTTCTTATGCAATGTACCTTCATCGATAATGTACAGCGGAGTGCCATAACGTACAGCCAGCTTCTCGATATCGATGGGTTCTGCAAAATGATTTATGCGGTGTGTTGTTAGATTTAGTTTTTTTGTTAATTGAATTTGCGAATTTTCCACCAATTCTTTTTTGTTAGTTAACGGTAAATCATATAACTTAAAAACATTGCTCCATACCATCCAGGACGGATTGTAGTAACATACCCATATTATACAATATGTATTATCTAGACAATGGGAACGCATTTCTCCAACTGATTGCGATGATTTGTACGTAGGCCGCTCCTGGCTTCAACTTCCTATAAACTAATAATCCGATTATACATGTGGCATTACTGTGCCAACTACCGGAGCACAGGTCCCCCATGTCGCGTAATAGATCAAATCAAGGGCGATTTGATGCTCGTTTGAATCCAATAACCTTATTTTGGAAAATTTACCATCGTGAGTATCGATATCACCGATAATACGGGACTGTAACTCTTTCCCCAGGTTTTCCTTCGCGTTGAGCTTTGATTTTCTTCACGGCTTCTTCAAAGTGACGCATCATCACATGAGCCTCTGACACGTGTTTAGCAGCCTCTTCAGGAGTAGGGTATCTAGCTAAGTATTCATGTAGTACTAATGAAACAGCAGTGTTTGCTACCGAACCGGTATCTGCTCCGCTGAAGCCGTCTGTAAGTTCAGAGATCTTATTTAAGTCCAGATCTGGACCTAATGGTTTATCCTTAGAATGAATTTCCAGTATCTTTAGTCTGGCATGTTTATCAGGCATGGGTACGAAAACTATTTTGTCAAAGCGTCCTGGTCTCAACAGTGCCGGATCTATCATGTCTGATCTATTGGTTGCTGCTAAAACCACGACCCCTGATAAGGCTTGTATACCATCCAATTCAGTTAGTAATTGGGATACAACTCTCTCAGTAACCATACTATCTCCACCCATACCGCGAGTCGGTACAATTGAATCAATCTCATCAAAAAATACAACGCATGGAGATGCCTGTCTAGCTCTTCTAAATATTTCACGTATGCCTCTCTCGGATTCTCCTACCCACTTGCTGAGCAATTCTGGACCTCGAACACTAATGAAATTGGCCTCCGATTCTGTGGCGACAGCTTTAGCCAATAGCGTCTTGCCAGTACCTGAAGGTCCATACATCAGTAATCCTTTAGGCATGGTATGGCCCAACTTTGCATAGAGATCAGGATAGCGAAGTGGCCATTCTACAGCCTCTTGTAATTCCCGCTTAACATCATCTAACCCTCCTATCGCAGTCCACGGCACATCCGGAGATTCAAGGTATACCTCCCTCATGGCAGATGGCATGACTTCTTTTACAGCGTTTTCAAAATCAGCCATAGTAACTACTAGCTTATTTAGCACCTCTGGGGCAAGTTTTTCATCCTCTAGATTGAGTTCAGGTAGAAGCCTTCTCAAACACTTCATAGCTGCTTCTTTACACAAGTATTCAAGATCTGCACCTACAAACCCATGAGTTACACCAGCAATTTTATCTTGGTCTACATCGGTCTCTAGAGGCATATTTCGCGTATGAATCTGCATTATCTCCAGTCTACCTCGTTTGTCAGGAACTTTAATCTCAATTTCTCTGTCAAATCTACCTGGTCTACGTAATGCAGGATCTAGGGCATTTGGTCTGTTGGTTGCGGCAATGACTATAACTTTTCCTCTGCCTTCCAAACCATCCATCAATGAAAGTAATTGAGATACAACTCGTCGTTCTACCTCACCAGTTACCTCTTCTCTCTTTGGTGCAATTGAATCTATTTCATCAATGAATATTATCGAAGGTGCCTTCTCCTTCGCCTCCTTAAAGATTTCCCTTAAACGTGCTTCAGATTCTCCATAGAATTTACTCATTATT
>JAATVR010000209.1 GCA_014523665.1 Nitrososphaerales archaeon TH526 | reverse complement strand
TTTAGTTTTCACACGCTCTCTCGCTTTCCTTATTACTTCAGCCGTCTGAGGAGCTGCTTCTTTCATATCTTCCACCGTTTGTCTGAATGACTCAGCTGATTCATTTGCTGCTGCAACGGTTTCATCTAATGTCTTGGCAGTGTCCTTGATCATTCCCCTTTCCTTAAGATCCCTAGATATTTTACTTATCTCTATTGTGGTATCTCTCATAGTAATAGTTGCTTCATGGACCGCTGCAACCAACTCATCAATCGCTCCGCTCTCACGTAGAACACGTACGGTATCTCTAATACTTGCCGAGATATTTCTAATTGTGATTGCAACATTTTTTATTGAATCTATTTTTTGTTGAATATTTGGATCCACACTTGACGTTGTGGTTGCTGTTGATGTTGCTTCGGTTGTCACACGATCTTCGGCTATACCTTTTGTGATTTCGTCGTCATCAATTGAGTTCAAACTCCACATGTACGTATCGGTCATAAGTTATAAGTATTTTCGATTTATTGATATTTTATAAAACAGGACCTCCTGTAAAAGCACTTTGACCCAAATTTGCCAACTGAGTTAAATAGGACTAGAATTGTCCCCTATCAGATTCTTGTGTCGAACCGCTAAGAAAAGTCGAGTATATTTTATCCTCGAGTGGCTTCGCAGGTAAAGTCAAAGTTTGATAGCTTTAATTATCACTCATACAAAAAGCCCTTATTGCTATTGATTCATTTGAAGATTTCTTTGCTGTTGCTTTTACTTCGTTAGATTTGGGTTATGCTGTTTGGGCTCAGCAAGCAGTCTTTGGTCAGGATTCATATGAGAATACAAGTAATCAAACAGGAAATCGCCTTGATGCCATCATTGAGCTTTTGGAACAATCTAGACAAGGAAGTATTATCCAGCTAAACCTGACCATTATTGTCTTCATGATGGGATTAGCCTTTGTTATCTTTGGTCTGTACATTGGACAGGAACAGAAACTTTCTATTTTTACGAAGCGTCTCTACTTGATAGCTTATTTTGCACTTATCGTTCCTATCACTGTTATTCTTGTAAGATATATAGTCAGTGCTCTGTTATCTGGCACTTTAAACGATCCAGTTCTGAATGTTGCGTTCTTACTTATTATTCCTGTTACGGCCTCGTACGTCCTAATGATAGTTAAAAGTAGGCATGATATTGTCAGGCGGTCTTGAGCAAGTAATTAGCTGAACTATATGCATTCGCCAATTATTTTACTTTAATCGAATATTTGTCCTCTAATTTCTCCTTCAGGATTTTGTTGAGTAAGGACATTAACATATGCATTATTATCATCTATAAGGGTAGTCAGATCAGATATCTGTTTTCCCTTCAAGGGTCCTTGAAGTTTATCAGCTGTTATATTACCCTCTGCTAATAGTCCATCAACTGGACCAGTGGGTGTTAGAGCTTTGAAGCGTATAAGTGTTACTATAACAGGACCACTTTCACCTTTTTTACCCTGTTGTATTTGAGCAGCAATAACGTTATCTATATCTTTAACATTTACCTCATATTTTATATTCATTCCATCACTGCTAAGAATAAGAGTAGAATTACCAGTAGCCTTAGAGTTTGTGGGCGGCACTTCATCTTGACCAATAAGATTTGCGGTAAAGTTTTGCTTACCTTGAGCTAACACAGATGTTGGAAGTTTGATATATGATGAAGACATCATAATACTTGTTACGCATATTACTGCTACAAGACTAAAACATAATATAATTACTGCTACATTTTTGGCACTCTCTATATTAATAAATCTATTCTGATCTTGCTGCAATGAAACGTATCTGGAGCCTTGTCATTTATAAGTTATTTACGCAAGCCATCTAGCAATATAATGCCAAGATCAACTTTTTGAAATTCTTAAGAATTACTTTATTACTGACACAAGTCCATCTGTACCTGTAAGTGTGCCAGTTACATAAACAGCCTTATTGGACGGATTAAATTCTAAGGCGAGGGGAAGACTGTTAACATCTGTGGTAGAAGCCAAGGTATTATTCTCACTGTTTAAAATAGATATAGAATTGGATACAACATTACCTACGTACATATCAGTATTGGACGGATTAAATAGCATAGCAACGGGCTCGGTACCAACTACGACGGTTTCGAGTAATGTGTTATTCGAGCCATCAATTACAGATACAGATCGTGAACCGCGATTGGCTACGTAGATATCATTGTTAGCAGGATTGAATTCTATAGTGGTAGGTTCGTTTTCAACTTGAACATTGTTCGCTCCCGTGTTATTCCTGTTATCGAAGACAGCACCGGTTCCTGAATCCCTCTTAGCAACGTATAGGCCGTTGTTTGAGGGGTTATATTTTAAGGATATAGGCGAACCTCCGACTTCTATCTCTTTGATCAGCGTATTGTTATTGCCGGGATC
>JAATVR010000208.1 GCA_014523665.1 Nitrososphaerales archaeon TH526 | reverse complement strand
TCAGGGCGGCCGACCCTTACTGCAATTGAAGAAGCAAATTTTGGCATCAATCGAATTCCAGAAATATATGAGACAAATTCTATTGTATTCAATGATTTGATATTATCATTAGCACAGAACTGTAAACCATATCTTTCTGTATGGATACTGGAATCAGAAAACAGGAGTCTCTGCAAAGAGTATACCTGGTCAGGATTATCTATCTTAATATGCTCTTCATCTACTAATGAATGGTATATTCCAAGTCGCTCCAAAATATCTTTTAATTGAAAATTATTTTTAATTAAGAAATAAGAATATGATGCTTTATTATCGTCATCGTCCGGAATATAGGAACAAATTAGGTTTTCCTTTAGGAATAATACCTCGTCTATACTAATATGTTCCCAGAAAAAAGAATACCTTGGATATAATGGTATGCCTAACATCAGGCTAATTCTAAATGCGTCTTTTACATTTGGTATGTCCTTGAATGATTCGCTCGTTAGTTTAATCAATTGGGGATTAATTTCTGATCTTTGCAGGTTTGAAATACTTGAATTTGACAGATGGGAGTGTAATTCTTGAAGCCATATCTCTTCTACGTAAGACGCAGGAAGCAGCTCAGCATTATTTTCAAGAAAATCACCATAGCTTATAAGTATGTCACCAAGATAAAGTATTTTTTCAACTCTTTGTCGTACAGCTGATGCATGTTCAGCAGTTCTTACTTGCAAAACACTCCCATCATTAAGTCGCACTATAGGTGGATCTATATCATCTACTAGGCCTATGGTGGATGCTTTGCCTGGTACGTCCATTTTTATCTGCGTTCCTACAACTATCGCGTGATCTAAAAGAACTGGAACTGCGGGATGAATTCCAATTGTTGCGAAGCCAGTATTATAACACCTGCCATATCTTAATCTAAATCCACCCAACCGCTTTGGCATAGAAAGTACAGGTCTTCCGGTAATAACTTCTGACATTCTGTGATTAGCAGCATCGTCACCATCACCAGTTTGTACTGCTCCTTTTAGATCTTTAAGCCACTCCCAGCCATCAAGGTCTAGAGCTTCGACGAGTTTTAGTAACTTTCTACTTCTGCCAATAATACCATCATTCATTACCCTTAATGCACCCCCACGTACCCTATCGGTAGAGATGTGCCTCATGTTTCTGTGACCTGAAACCTCTACCTGGTCGGTATCAATACCGTCAAGTTCCACGGGTAAACTTTTGATGCATTTAATGACGTCTTCATCCAAAACTTTGAATTGGAAATTACCTACTTCGCGTTCATATGTACGAAGTTCTTCTACAAATCGACCAGTTTCATCATCGTATGAGTTTGCGATATATTTACTTATACCAACAACCTTTCGAGCATGATCTGCTATCAACATAGTAAGTGCCGCTTCGGTTCCTCCAGCGGACCGTATTGGCCCAGCGAATGAGATTGAAAGGTAGGTACTACCATCAGAATTATTTTTAAGTTGAACATTGGAGATACCCTGTAAGGGTGCCACAGTAACACCTTCTGTGACTACAGCTAAGCTCACTCGGACGGCATTATCAAGTCGAGTTCTGAGATCACCTGCATCATATTCTCCCAAAGCAATTTCTTCGGCAATCTTGAGTGCCGCTTTTTCTTTAGTGGTCCGTTCTAATAAGGTCCTTAGCCTACTTGCAATATCAATATCGTGCATTTTTGCCACCCTATCAGCCAGATCGTATGCAATCTTAGACTCAATCGCATTTGAAGCATCTAGACCTACTTTTCTTGCTTTTGAGGCTAATTCATAAATTTGCTCTACTTTTCTCAGAATATCTTGTTGATAATTCATGTAATAAACTGGCATATGGGTATTCCTCAGACGAGTTATACCATCGCTAGTTATCGTCATTATTGTGTAATTATCATCTCCTTATTGAGCGTATAATAGAAGATAGTTTATTCTCCCAATCATCATCTTTCTCTATCATTGTTCCAACTACTATTATATCTGCACCTGCCATAGCGATTTCCTTAGCTTTCTCAGGAGTACTAACGCCACCACCCACGATTAAAACACCAGCAAATTGTTTTCGTACTGCTGCTATCATATCTGGGGGAATACTGTGAGCCGCACCTGATCCAGCTTCTAGGTATAGAAATCTCATCCCTAAATACTGCGCTGCCAACGCATACATTACTGCTATTCCTCTCTTATCAAAAGGGATAGACCTAGCTTGACCAACAAACCATGCCGTTGTATGTTCACCGATTACAAGATATCCAGTCGGTAATGCCTCGATGTTATATTTTTTAACTGACAAAGCTCCCAAAGCCTGCGCCCCAGTAATAAAGTAAGGATTCTCTGAATTAAGTAGGGAACTGAAAAGAATTGCATCAGCTTTAGGTACAACTCCAGTTACATTCCCCGGAAATAGTATTACAGGTATATTGATTTTGGACTTAATAGTAAAGACTACTTCTGCTAGTTCAATTTGATCTGTCGCTGACGAACCACCGATAAGTATTGCAGATGCACCTAGATTCTGAGCCTTATTTCCTATAAGTGCAGCATTGATAGAGTTTTCTGAATCAATGAGTGGAAAGCACAGCGAACCATACTTCTTTAATTCGTCTAATATGTAATTCTCGACCCTGCGTTCCACATTCAAATCATTCCGAAGCACTATATATCATTGCTTTGATAAGTCACTTGGGTCAAATCCATAAAGAATATTATTTAGCTATACCAATTTGTATAGTACATTGGCTTCTAATGAAATACAATATAATGATATAATCAGACACATTATTACAAATTCTTTATTTACTGAACGCCAGATTTATATACTTTATAATAAATCCTCCGGCAGGAGCCCGCCTGACAGGATAAGTAAAGGTGCATATTATAGACAGCTCAAACAATCTCAACAAAAAGTCATTGGAATTCTCTATAGTCTGATTATCCTAAGATATCTAAACATGATTGATGAAGGGACATTTCATACAATAGAAGTAATATTAGATAACACATCACATCTTATGGAAAGCATCAAACGTGATATGATATCTCAGACTGATAGTCGTAACGTGATATCACTTGTAGATGAAATAATACAAAAATTAATCCATCAAAAATAAAAGTTATATCAATGATATATCACATCTAGATGTGATGTTTGACGGCTATGATATGCACACCCTGCTGTTAGTAGTAGTTTCTTTTTTTTGCGGAGTTGCAATAATACTATCTTACAAGGCTGTAAAATTCTTTAAGTATAATAACAATTCCCTAAAAAATGCGATTATTGATAACAAAATAAGACAATACGCCAATAAACTGCACTTATATGATGAAGCGATTGCTGAGCTTAAAGCTAAGGTTGACATGTTAGAATTATCAGAAAGGACTCGATTAGTATCACGTGATATCGATAGTACAAAGGGAGATTCGGAACGTGATATTGATATGATGTCACAAGATGGTGTGATTATTGAAGGATCAAGAGAGAAACCTGTGCCATCACAAACGCGTACTTACTTAGATACTTTAGAGCAAATATTGTTATTATTAAGGGAGAAGCCAATGACGACAAGGCAAATTCAAGAGAGGGTCAGAAAGACACGTGAACATACATCCCGCATAATGAATGGATTATATCACTCAGGTTTTGTGATGAGAGATACAAGTTCTAAGCCATTTAAATATAGCATTACTGAAACAGGATTACGGCATTTGCGTGATTTGCATAGTGATTTGAACGCCACAACTAGGACTGAGCAGGATTTGGAATCAGTATAGACACGTTCTGCATATTTTTAATTTATTATTTCAGTTGATGTTAACATTATCTTGAATCATCATTAACATTCTTTAACATGCTTTATTGATTGCAAACTGTTAAGAAAAAATGATGAGAAGCTGGGATTAAATCGTTTTCTCATTGTTTGTTAATAACAAATCACAAGATGTAGTTCAGATTAACTCTCCAGTGGAAATAAAGGGGTATGTTTTGGGACATTAACAATGTTAAAAGTGTTATTAACTCTCCAGTGGAAATAAAGGGGTATGTTTTGGGACATTTTATGCTAGCAAAGTATGATTGTGAACCAGCGTTAACACCCAATCGAACAATGTATTGACCCTCACCCCTTGATTTCTTTTGCAGTTCATATCTCATTATCTATTATATCTATTAATAGACAGTTAAGCTAAGAATTAACAATAATTGATTCTCTTGTTTAAAATCGTTTGTTAACTTGTTGTTAACACCTTATTAGTTTAGTATCCTTCTTATGTTGGAAAGGAAAAACAGGGGTGAGGGGTATATTTACATGGTAATGGGAATGGGAATGGGAATGGGAATGATGAATAAATTTGAATGATGATAGCCTTGATAGTATATTTGATAAAGCGGCTTCAGGTACGTCGCTAGTTCTTAAAGATAGAAGAACATTAACTATAGATTATGTGCCTGACCGACTTCCATTTAGAGACGAGGAAAGTAAGACTATCGCACATACTTTATCTATTGTTTTAAAAGGGTCTCGACCGTCTAATTTATTGCTTTTTGGAAAACCGGGAACAGGAAAGACTGCCGTGATTAAGAATGTCTTACATCGACTTTCTATTAAGGGCGAGGAATTAGGAATAGAATTAATAGTACCATTTGTAAACGCAAAGAGTGCAAATACAGCATATAAGGTCTTGCATGAAATTGCTGAAAAAATGGGTATCAATAAAGGAGAAAAAAAATTACAGGTTCATTTTACAGGCTTATCAATGGGTGAGGCTACCGATAGAATATTAGAATTCATTCAAAGAAAGAAAAAACTTTATGTGATTCTTGTTATAGATGAAATTGATTCACTGGTAGAAAAGAATGGGGATGATATACTCTATAATTTTACTAGGGCTAACGAGAGAATCTCAACTGAATCGTTTATTAGCCTAATAGGAATATCTAATAGTCTAACATTTAAGGATAAACTTGATCCAAGAGTTAGGAGTAGTCTCAGCGAAGAAGAGTTGGTGTTCAATCCGTATACTGTAGAACAACTGCGAAGAATCCTTGCAGAAAGGACAATGTTAGCATTTAATGAGGACGCAGTTTCAAGTGCGGCTATTAATCTTTGTGCAGCTATGGCCGGTAGAGAGCATGGAGATGCCAGAAAGGCGATTGACCTTTTAAGAGTAGCAGCTGAAATTGCAGAAATAGAAAGAGCGAATAAAGTTGAAGAAAAGCATATTAGATTAGCACAAGAAAAAATTGAAAAGGACACAAATTATGAAGTTTTGAGAAATTCAACAACGCATACCAAAATGATAATATTAGCAATATTGAAATCAAAAAACGGTAACACTGGGGAAGTATATGAAATATACTCAGATATATGTAGACGTATTGAGCAAGAGCCATTGACCCAACGTCGAATAACCCAAATTATGAGTGAGTTAGATCAATTAGGACTAATAACTAGTGATGTAGTAAGTCAAGGAAGATATGGTAGATCACAAAAAATTAGGATCACCGTACCACATTCAACTGTGAAGGAAGCCTTAAAAGAGGATTCTATTCTCACAGGATTATTCTCTACTGATTAAAGTCCATTATAAATGGTTGAAGTGTAGACAGATCAACTATAACTGCAACTCCAGGATTAGGAATAATGCCCATTGTTCTTTGAAAGTTTGTCTGTCCCTGCCAAGTTCCAGAATTTACTATTAATGTGCCGCGGTAATTTTGAGCATCTAGAACATGTATATGTCCTGAATGAAATATGTCTGGAACTTCAGTAATTACCATATGGTCTTCTTGTTCGGGTGCTATAGGAGTACGTTCTCCGTAAATTGGAGAAAGATGTCTTGCCCTCAATAATACTTTCATTGCTTCCGCAGGCTTAGCATAACTTAGATCAGGGATCGTACCTATGATGTCATCTAGACTCTGCCCGTGGTACATTAGTATCTTTACACCATTCAATTCGATTAGACTGGGATTTCCAAGCATCTTAAAATTTTGAAATGTGTAAAGTTTTTCAGAGTTTTGCCTAGGAATGGAAGGTTGTGGCAATGCTCTTCGACCCGGATCATGATTTCCAGGAATAACAAAAACATTAATGTGTTTAGGTATACGTGAGAGTAAGTCCATTACGTGTGACATCTGACTATTAATATTTAATTCAAGTAATTCTTTGTCTTGATTAGGGAATATTCCTATGCCATCGATCAAGTCACCACCAATACATAGAAATTTGATCTTCCTTACAATTTCATCGTCGTCGGCTGATGACATCCAATTCAAAAATTTCATAAATGCGGTTTCCATGAAATATTTACTTCCTACATGTAAGTCTGAGATTAATACCACGTAGGATTCAGATTTGGCTCTGTTTGGTAAATGATCCGGAATATCAGGTGATATTATATTTTTTATAACGAAATTTTGACTTTTCCCACTGTTCTCTAATTCTAACATAACCATTTGATCTGTGGTAATCAACGATCCCTGTTTTTTTATATCCTCTGTCGTACCCATTGCATGTAAATCTCCACTAAAATCATCTATCACTATTTCTAATCCATGACGCTTGAACTGTCTTGACATAACCAAGCCAGCTACAACCATTGTTGAAGATGATCCAGAGAATTGTTCATGCCGCATGTATGATTTCTGATTCCCAGTATCTGTATTTTTTTTCTTCAGAGTTTTTACTCTTGTTATTCGTCTACTATCGGGGCGTAAGGACAAGATGTGCATAGATTTTTCATATCTGCTTCTAAATAGCGAAGTATACCCTTCAACTCCTTCTCCACTATTAATTATGGGAGTTGGATCTAAAAGTACTTTGTATGATACTTGTTCTGATGTATCAGTATTGCGTATATGTAATAAATCTAATGATGATGATGAAGACTTATTGCAAGAACTGTTTTGATTTTGAGATTCTCCATTTTTAGAATGCTTATCAACGACCATTTTTATATCTTCTACCAGAATTATAGAATTATCTTTACTAGTTACCTTGGCTTTAATAATGTCTTGAATGATCCCTAGAATATCTATATCAAGCCCTTTGAGCATTTCAAAAGCGTCAGGATGTACCTGATATCCTTTACTAATTGCAAAACATAGGGCATTGGATATTTCTGGCCCGAAATCCAAATTGTCCACCTTGACTATGAAAGCGCCATCTTTAATTACATTTCTGTAACAGACGAATGAATAATAACTACAAATAATTATAGGAGCAAATACCCATACACTGAATTGCATCTCACCATCAAGAGACGTTTATTGTATCTTGCATTTGGTATAATCACTTTTCTTATCTCATATTATTGGGGTTCATCAATATATATGAGCAGCTCAGAAGTAAATGATCTAAAAAACCGGTTCATGGATCAAATTGAAGATATTGATCAGACAGGGATATTCATTAATAATGCAAAGATTGCATTAGGCATGTTTGTTCCATTACTAGGTGTAGGCCTAGGAATTTTTTCTGGTTTTTCAACAGGTATGGTATTTAATGCAATTGCAGCAACATCTGCTAATCTTAATGATATCCCACCTTTACTGATTCTTATTACCCCTTTCGGATTGATGGAAATTGTTGCCTATGGTCTTGCCATATCCAGAAGCGGTATGCTCTTCTATTCTTTATTGAAGAGAAAGCATTGGAGGGAATATCTTTTGTCTACTTTAGTAGAGATAGGAGTTGTAGTAATCTTACTCTTGAGCGGGGCAATAATAGAATGGGAAATGATTAGTAGATTGAATGGATTATCCGATATTAGAATTAGCATTTAACTTGTTTGTCACTTATTTGCTAAACAAGAGAAGACAAAAATAATAGGTAAAATTTAAATCTGACTTTCTCCACAGGCAGAGCAACTCCGCAACGATTTGGACATTTTCGCTCCACACTCTACACAATATTTTGTTGCTTCATCTGTTTCAGAAGTGATGTCAACAGATTTATTTTCCACTGACTGACATGTATGCGATAAAACTTCAAGTCTAAATTATATTTAAATCCATCTTGCAATAATTTTTATTCCGGAAAATAATTCTACCAACAGTAGAGTATGCTTAATTTAAAGATTCATAAGATTCCCACTTTTGTCTCACAACCAACTATGGTTGCTGCTTTGCCTGATATGGGCAATGTTGCAGGTATGGGAATGACTCTTTTGGCTACTAGACTCGCAGCTGACCTCTTCGCCGAAATTTATGCATTTTGGCCACCTTTTGTAACATATAACCAAGGTATCATTAGGTATGTTCAGTCAAGCTATAAATTTTATTGGGTTTCTAAATATGATCTTGTAATATTTACAGGAGATTTTAATCCTTCAGATCCACGAAGATTGTACGAAATATGCTATGAAGTTCTGAAAATGGCTGAAAGAGTTGATGTAAAAATATTGTATTCAATAGGCGCAGCCTTGAGACAAAATACTTCTACCTCTACTTCGTGTGGAGTGTATGGCGCAGTAAATAATGAACAGATTGTTGATAAGATAAGTAAATTCAATATGAATGTCTTAGAGGGAGAAGGACAGATTATAGGATTCAATGGTCTAATACTAGGCCTTGCAAAGGAAAGAGGATTAAATGCGATGTGCATTCTGGGCGAAATCGATAATCCTAATGTTATACAACCTATGACTGCTAAGGCTATTCTACATACATTAACAGAGATTCTAGGAATCCCTTCTTTGGATATGAAAGAGTTAGAAGAGGAAGAAAAGCGCAAAAAGTTTATGGAACAGCAAATGAATTACCTAGAAAATGTGATGGATCATGGGGGCAAACCCCCTGGGATAGCGTAAACTGGAATAGAAAAAGATACGTAATCTAACAAAAGTTTTCAAATTCGCCTACGATGAAAATCTTTTGCCAAATAATTCAACAATTTTGACAACATTGCCATTATATCGGCTTAATAAAGCGTTTGCATGAGTGAAGTAAAGTTAGAGTTTATTGGTAAACAGGTTAAGGATATGTACGGAACCTACATGGGAAAAGTTATTGGTATGGTAACAGATATTGACGGCTCTATAGAATCTGTTAGTGTAGATTGCGGTTATGCAGGGTTAAAGCAGTTAGTATACGAGCAATTATTAGTACAGGGTGATTACGTGATCTTTATTCCAAAATGGAGATTGGATGTACAGAAGTTACTTAGGCAGAAAAACCTCGCATTACAAAGGATCAAAGCATTACAGGAGATGGTTACAGCTAATGATTTGATGAGGGAGGACGTAGAATTGGTCTATATAAAGTACCAGAAGAGATTGCAAGACCTTGAGGATAAAGGAAAAATAGTTCTGGAACAATTGCAAGAAAGACTGAAACAGATAGATACCGAAAGCCAGAATATAAAATCGGTACTATTTGACGCTAAGTTACAGTATAGAAGCAATGAGATCACAGAAGAAACATATCAACAAATTAGCCTATCTACGAATGACCTAATAGAACATATTAACTTAGAAAAAGGAGAGATCAATAACGTCATATCTAGGTTAAACCAACAGACATTTGAGAGGATAGATTTGAATTCAGTACCAAATTCATCTATATCGGATCAACCAAAATCTAACTCAAATTCGCAATCCCCT
The DNA here is from genome assembly GCA_014523665.1 of Nitrososphaerales archaeon TH526. GTDB lineage: Archaea > Thermoproteota > Nitrososphaeria > Nitrososphaerales > Nitrososphaeraceae > TH5896. Next base: position 999 of record JAATVR010000208.1, on the reverse strand, counting down.
GAAGGTGATATCCCCGTGACAGGGCCTCAAGCTGTTAGTGCTGCAGCAGCAGACAATGACTACAATAATGATCATCATAAGACTATTCATAAAGAAACTGATGATGAGGCTGAAACTAGCTGGCTTAACGAGGTTCTACAACATGATTAAATTAAATTTTAGTAACAAATAAAAAATAAATAATTTGAATATAAATTAAATCTCACTTAATCTTTTAGAAAAAAAGGAAGATTTGTAAATATTTTAGGCTCCGCCTTGTTTTGCTGATGTCTGTAAAAGCTCGCCTATTTCGTTATGCATTCTTAGAAAATTCAGACCCTTCTCAGTTGTTTTGTATGTTTGAGAACCCTCAAGATACTCTAATAAGTTGTTCTCAATGAGTACCGAAAGATATTCTCTTAGCTGTGCGTAGCTAAGGAAAGCTTTATACATTATTTTTGTCTTGGTTGCTCCTCCATTTGCAGCCTCTAGGATCATTGCTACTATTTCTGTTCTGCTTCTGTATTTCACAATTAAGATACACTGAATTTCTTTATTTTAATATATTGACACATTCTACAGTAAGAAACTTCTATATGGATATTATACTCTATAGTATGATTTCTAGAGTTTTGACGTATTCAGATAAAATTAACTTCCCCATAAGGTTTTAAAATTATTCGGATCTTCTAACATATTGTAATGTCTGACCTCAAATCTAATGAGGTATCAAATATATACGAAGATATCTCACGGGCCAAAATATCTCTCCAAGGTAAGAAATACAATATACTAAGAAAGAATGCGTTGGAAGATCCAGAACAGTTCTGGGACCAACAGGCAAAAAATTTGGTATGGTTCAAATACTGGGATAGGACATTAACCTGGGATCCCCCTTTTGCAAAATGGTTTGTCGGAGGTTCACTGAATGCTTCCGTAAATTGCATTGATAGACATGTGGACTCACAATTCAAGAATAAGGCAGCAATTATTTGGCAAGGAGAAAATGAGAAGGAAACG
>JAATVR010000207.1 GCA_014523665.1 Nitrososphaerales archaeon TH526 | reverse complement strand
TTCACGTGCTAAGGCCTTATCAAAGCTCTCTAAAGCTTGAGTTGATTTATGCAGACGAGTAAGAACTATACCCTTTTTAATTAGTACACCGACATTGATAGGTTCAATAGCTAATGCCTTTTCGTAGTATTCCAAAGCTTGACTAGGTTGATGCATATTAGTGAGGATGCTGCCTTTGCAAGAGAATGCTACAGCGTTACTAGGTTCAAGCTCTAATGCTCTGTCAAAACAGGACAAAGCTTGAGTAAATGCTCCCGAACGAGCAAGAGCTATTCCTTCACTGATTAGTCTATCGATCTGCATCTTAGAATAAGAAAATACAGTGGGGGTAATGGACATTTAAGTTTCAGGCTTCAAGTGATTTTGCATTTATATTTCTTTATATTACTTAGACGTTAATCCACTTTAGCGATATAATTGATGAACGATGATAGCAACATTAGCAACATTAGGGATGACATTCCTATCGGACCCGTAAGGGATGAAATTCATATCGGAAATGTTGGCGGCGATGTAGTCGGTGTTGGGGTCTCTGGGTCTGGTAATATAATCGGAAAGAATATGACCGTGAATCAGACCACATATAATAAGCTAGAACCCGAATTTAGAAGCTCACTAGAAGATTTTTTGGCACTGCTTAATCAAAACAGTGGACAGCTAACAAAAGACCAGAAGAAATCACTGCAGCAGTCAGTGGACGCATTAGCAAAAGAAGCTGAGGGTCTAAAACAAGAGGAAGTCGTAACAGACGAGGGAAAAGTTGATGAAATTAAGTCTAAACAAATTGGGTTGGCTGAAAAGATAGTTGAATATTTACCCCAAGTTGCAGAATCAATTGCTTCTGTGACGCCACTAGCTCCATTTAGTAAAGTCATTGGAAAAGGAACAGGATATTTTGCCGAGTGGATTAGAAGAAAACTTAGTAACAAATAGACAACAACTAACATCTAATGTAGTCAAGATAATCTTGATACGCTGTAAGGCATGACGACATAGTAAGACTTAAAATTAGATTATCAATAATCCAGAGATCATCAAAATATAAGTCAGAATTTGTAGCCACACTCTTGGATTTCATTTTTTAGTGATCGACTAACGCAAGAATATCGAAATTATACAGGCTAGAAATAGAATGTAAGTCATCATCCATAGGGAAACAGCTTTGGTACCTATATTTACTTCGAATAATACTGTGCTAGCGTCTGTGATCTAGTTAAATATGGGTACGGGTGCTATTAGAAACAGCAGAAGGCTAATGGTATACTGTTGACAAATAAAGAGATAGGGATTAATGAAACAAGAGGAGATATAATCGGAGTTGGTATCGACGGCAATGGAAACATTATTGGAAAGGACATCAGCATTGTTATAAATCAGGCCCATGATTATGGGCTAAACTTACTTTCTTCGAATTATTTTAATGACTACAGAAGCACAGAGCAGGATTTAAAAGATTGGAAAAATGGCTTTTCGTTTAAGTTAGAAGCAATTAAACAGAAAATGGAGTATAGACGGGATATCATAGACAAAATAAAGGAAAAGCTTGAAAATGAACGTAGACTCATAATCGTAGGAGAATCTGGTACATCTAAAAGTACTATACTCATGGAAATAATATGCGAGTATTTCGATAATGACTATAAAGTACTGTACAACTTTGGAGAAATAGAAATACTGAATGTCATAGAGCTTGTCCAGTTTGTGGAAGGACTCTTAAACGGGAACAATAGAGTGCTCATTGCAGTAGATAATGTTCACAACGAAAGAACAGCTGCAATATTTTATATTTTAGATAAGTTATCTAACCACCATTTAAGTAAAAACCTGTTATTTGCATTGACAGCCAGACTGCCAGAATTTGATTGGTTTGTAAACGATAGGTTAAACAAGGTGAATGAATCGTATAGGGAATCGATCCGAAAGTTTGTACAAGTCTCTAAATATAGATATGAATTGGAACCCTTTACAACGAATGAAATCGAGGAATTTATGAAAATGTATCATGATCGAGGAGGAATAACAGGGTCGCGCGAAAAGCCATCAAATTTAGCCGCACAAATCTTTGATAATACGAAAGGTCTTCCAATAATGGTTAAGTTCTACGTATTTGGTAAAGGGCTTGAAGAGGACGTAGAAGACAGGTATTACCGTTACCTCACTTATGTGCCTACTGCTGTTGAGCAACAATCTGATTTAACAAGGATTCAAGCTATGCTTATCTGCGCTTTGTTAGACATCTCTAATTTACCTATAACTGATAAATTACTGGAAAAAATGGGGATTCTAAGCACAGCATATGATCTTGAAAATGCAATGCTTTATCAATATTCGGAAGGATTATGGAAAACCTTGCATCCCAGGTGGGATATAGAATTACTTTCCTTTCTGTATAGTGGCAACAATAAGAGCATACTCTTGAGAAGAAAAGAAGATCTGAAAAAGGCATTAGATTCAATATTCAAGATTTCTGATGAATCCATCACAGCGTCTACGATACAAACCCTGTATGACATTGCATCTTCCAAAAAGATTCCAATAAATATTGTTGAATCAAGTACCGATATGCCAGATTATTTGAGTAGTGAGACAAAGTTCAACCTGTATTTACTTGGCGTCGTACTAACCTACAGAAATCTGCAGATGTATGCTGAAATGCTAAGCTATTGCAATAGGGCGTTGGAATTGAAACCTGGTGATGCTACTGCATTGAACGCCAAGGCATTATCTCTTGGTCTTATGGGGGATTATGAGGAAGCTCGCAAATGCTGTGATGAAATTATTAAAATCGATCGAAATGATGTCGGTGCATGGACTAACAAAGGATTAGCCCTTAACGGATTAAGAAAGTATGATGAAGCTCTTGAATGTTGGAAAAAAGCCGTAGAGATTGATGATAATTATGTCGACAAATGGAACAGACTATCTACTTCTTCTAAAGAATTAAAAGGATACGATAATTCTGTCCTAAGGCGTGTCCTTGTCATCAAATTGGCAGGTAAGGCTTTATCATATGCATTTATGAAAAAATATGAGCAATCTCTTGAATGTAGCAATAGAGCTTTGGAACTTGATGAAAATAATTCTGATAATTTGAATAGCAGGGCATGGGCTCTTAATGGATTAAAGAGATACGAAGAAGCACTTGAATGCAGCAATAAAGCTTTGGAATATGATCCTAATAGGGCATGGACATTAACTAATCAAGCATGGGCTCTTAATGGATTAAAGAGATACGAAGAAGCCCTTGAATGCAGCAATAAAGCCCTAGAACTTAATGTTGATACGACCAACTTTTCTGCATGGAACAATAAAGCGGCAGCTCTTAATGGATTAAAGAGATACGAAGAAGCACTTGAATGCAACAATAAAGCCTTGAAGCTAAGTCCACTTAATGATTGGACATGGTTTATCAAAGGATTAATACTTAATGGATTAAAGAGATACGAAGAAGCACTTGAATGCAGCAATAAAGCTTTAGAACTAGATGTAAATAATGATTGGACGTGGAATAATAAAGCATGGGCTCTCATTAATTTAGGCAACAATGAGGAGGCACTTAAATGCAGCAATAAAGCGTTAGAGTTGGACCCTCGCTGTGCATGGGCATGGAATAACAAAATAATTGCTCTTAATCGATTAAGAAGATATAATGAAGCCTCTGAATGCAGCAATAAATCATCAGAGCTAGATCCAACTACTATTCCAAATTGGTAAGGAATTGGTAAATATCAGGAAGAGACGGTTAAAATAGCTTATTTTTATCACTGAAGTTTTGTCTAGTGTGATCTTGAATATTTTGTTGAAGCATTCTTACCGGTAGAACTGGAACATACGGCGACGCCATTGGTTCAGCTGTTAGTTACACGGGAAAGATCAATTATAAAGAAGTGGAAAATGTAATTGTAACGGGAAAAGTCAGCATGAGTTGAAGAAATTACTCTGCTTATTATTTTCACTGGAATTTAATTTTAATCTCTGCCCAGCTGCTATTTCCCAATGAATGGCACTAGTTATAACCAGTAGAAAAAAAGGTATTCAAAAAGGATTCAATTTTGTAAGATACTTGTAAATCCAAAAGCAGGAAAGTTTCCTATCAATCAAGGCGTTATCAATGAAGAGTGTACCCCTAGATATAAGGTAGTCATACACTACTCTGTTCCCGAGGGATTTTGGAATGTGTATGATGTCCCACACATGGGGGAGAGCTAAGTAAGGTAAACCAATAAGCTCTTGAAGAGTTATACAGCCGAACCAAGCGAGTGGTAACTTGATCGTCATAAAATAAAAAGTTCTGACCCGGCAATAACTAGACCAAACATGTACATGTATATTACGTGTAAAATGATATGTATGTAGTGGATAGATATTGGTGTCTAAATGTCAATTATGTCAATTATGATCTATTATTGCGCCAAGGAGTGAGGAAGAAAGCTACATGGAGGTCTTTTAAGCAATAACGAGCTAATAATAAATATAGAATATGGAAATTAAATTGTAAGAGATAAACTCCAAATTGCAAATGATCGGTTCAAGAATGCCGGAATACCAGTTAGCGTCGCGATGTATCCACGGTCTAAACGAACAAGGTCGAACGCAATACAGAGTAGCAGCTGCCGCACCATGGCAGGTTTTCGCTACGACTAATTCTCACCCCATCCTTGCCCGACTGAAGCCAACGGATGACAAGTCATTCTAGAAATTAATTAGTGAATCGGCGCACGCGTGTGTGCACGCACGAGCAAGTAATCCTTTCATGCAATAATTGCTGAAATTACTTGCGACACGAAGCGAGCGAGAGACTGATGCTTCAAACTGGGGAGAGCTCGAATTTCTGGTTGATTTTCGAAGATAGAGTACAAGGGGGAATTCTATATCAACCGAAAATTTTCTTTTTCCAACTTTTTAAGCGAGCCGTTTCTGTACGACTTTTCTTCAAGAATTCTCTATATATAGTCACATCACAAGTGAGCAGCATCTTAAGTCAGTATAGTATCGTTTTGGCATTACCAAACTGTTATCACATACGGAAAAAATAGCTTAAGATCAACCTTAAAAAAGGATAAGATCAATTGCTTATTATGTCCCATAATAGAGCTCCTAGGGCACAGAGAGCCCTAGTTCTTCAAGGCGGTGGTGCACTTGGAGCATATGAAGCAGGTGTACTTGAGGTATTATGTAAGAAGCTCCATGAGGAGG
>JAATVR010000206.1 GCA_014523665.1 Nitrososphaerales archaeon TH526 | reverse complement strand
CGATAGTAATTGCTCTACCGATAGGGTAGGAAAGGTATTATAATACAAAGCCAGTAGCTTTTCAGGATTCTTTCTTTGAGATTCAAATATGGAAGCAATTGCAATTCTTAATAGACTTCTAGGCTGCTGCAAGACATTGTTTTCCATCTCTTGTTTGACCATTTGTTTGAACTTAACACAAATTTCACTATCCTTTCGAAGGTGCTTGACAAAGTTCTCAGTTCTTTCCTTCTGTTGATTCAATGCGGCTTCTTCATGCCGCAACTTTCCAAGGACCGATTGAAGGCAGTCTATTTCTGTATGTAAATTAGAAATTTCATCACCTTGCTGTTGATGTTCGTTAATCAAATTAAGCTTTTTAGCTTCTAATGAATTTAACTCAGCCTTGACTCTATCATATTCTAATCTAACCCGAGGAAGATATCTGTTCGCAATCCCAAGTAGTTCTACTACTTCACGATCACTTATTCCTGAATTCTGAATTAGTTTGACAAGATTGACAAACGGCCAAGGGTTATCCTTGATCTGGATATAGATCCTGGTGAATTCAGTAAGCCCTAAAAGCATGAAATATTCTTGATGATAACGCATCGCCTCTTTAGCTTCCAGGTTTAATGCAATAGCTACTTCTAAAGGGGTTTTTTGCTGGATATAAAGTTCGAATGCTCTAGACGATTCCGATGTAGTCTGGTCTAATCCAGCTTTACTAAGTACTGCCTTAATCGTATTCGGGCTGACCCCAGCCTCCCTTGTGATCTCCCGATAAGTTTTTCCTTTTTCAGCTAATGCCAAGACAAGAGCTTCTTTTTGCTTTCTATCCATTGGTACTATAGTATTTTAGATTTTCAAGCATTTAGCTTTTGCTACTGTGTGGTATCATGTGATAATAGCACGTTATTTGTTGTAATTTTCTGTATCAGTCTGGTATCGAAACGAGCACGATCTATGCTCCTGGTAAAAATCGCTATTATTCAATGCATCTGAGTATATAACTGATCAATGTGATGCTTTCAACCAGTAGTTACCATTGATCAATGTGATATTATGAAAAAGTTTGTTTATTGTATTTCCGGATCTAGATGATAAGAATGTTAGAATAGAATAGATGATGTGCTTTCCCCAAAGACTTTCAAAGCAATACTTGAGAATTTGCCAATTGAAATCAGTATCAACAAGTGGGGAGAGGAGCTCTATACGGATCGAACTACGATAGCTGTCGAACAGGAGGACAATGCAAAGACAGAAGTTAATGAATTGGATGTTGCCTACTGGCCTGAAGGGAATGCAATGTGTTTATTTTATGGACCAACTCCCATTAGTAAGGACGGGAAAATACCAGCATACTCGCCAGTTAATATAATCGGTAAGATTATAGATTCTTCTAATAAAGACGATATTTTGAACCAGATTAAGGAGCGAGCAAAAGTAATCATTAGAGAGTCTATCTAACTTGTGTAATACAGAATGAAAAGTAATCTTTAGTTAGACTGTAATTTACTATAATCTTCCTTATTATGATGTTCAAGCTGTATCATCATACTAAATAATATATAGACTACAACTTTAGGAAACAAGCTGGAGAAATCAAGTCATAACATATATATCATTATGTAGCGATTATCGTAATCGGATAAGCATCATGATGCATCACATACTTCTTTTGGACTATGCCAACAGGTATGAAGATTGGTCCTATGATAACTCCTAAATGTACTTAGCATGAGACATATCCCTATGGAGAAGATTAGCTGTTGGGAAGGGCCGACATTTTCAAGAAATATATCATGATTGATTCATAACTCATTACTACTACCCCTCACATAATTTTGATTGAGGATGCTATTTTCATATGAGCGACCCAAATTTCTCTTATCGTATTTTATACCGGACGTCGATTACACATCCTCTATTCCTTTTTCACTTAACATAAAGTACGCCTTGTTTCCTAGATGATGATATGGACTCTTAACAATTGTGGCGGTTACTTTGTCGCCAGCATATCTTGTTTTTAGGTAGATTCTGTAGTTACTTGAGAAGGACATAACATGTCCTCCGGCGGCGGAGGAGTATGGGTGCGAGCTATAATTAATCTGATTTGTGACAACCACCGCAATTCCATAATCATACGCCATGTGAGACAGCAGATTCATCAGCCGATACAATCTCTGCTGTTTTTCTGAAAGATTGAGAGGGCCCAAGAATTCTGCTCTAAAATTGTTGATTATTGAATCTACTATTAGCAATGATAAATTACGTCGTTTGTCTTCAAGTAGTTGCTTGACTGAGTTTTTTAGGATCTCTTCCTGCTGATAAGCAGTCATCGCATTTACGTATAAGATATTAGATAGCAAGTTCTTGTCACGTGTATCGCAGCCCCTTGTTCTTGCTATTGTAATTAGCCTTTCTGGTCTGAACTTTGCCTCCGTATCCATATAAATCACCGTAGTACAGCTTCTTCTATTCTCAGTAGACTGTGCAGCCATCACGGATAAAGTGTAACATATCTGAGACTTGCCTACACCTCCAGAGCCATAGAATTCAGTAATTGCATGAGTCTCTATTCCACCAAGAAGCAAATCATCGAGATTCTTGGAACCAGTTGATATTCTCTTGATTTGTTTGCTATAATTCATGCTCATTAACCTCGCCATTATTAGTCTTAGCTTTAGGGGTTTCATTTCCCTTTTTGACAAGGTCTTCCAGCAACTTCTCAATATTGGAAATACGTCTTGGCATGGCGAGGTATTCAGCAGCAAACCTAGGATCAAAATATTCAAGTTCCCCTCTACGCAAAGGCTTTGAAGCATTGATTTTTCCTAGCTGATCTACGGTTACCTGGCCGTTATGTTTGCTGATGAGTTTAGCCACAGGATCATAAACTACCCATTCGGCGCCAGGCTCTATTTCAAGTCTTCCAATTTCCATATCTAAAAGCTGTTCTAGTTTTCTTGCAACTTCGCTACAATCGTAGTATAATACACCAGCTAGTTCCCAAGGATTAACTCCATTAATCGGACTAGGGATAAACTCTATGCTCGGTACTTTGCCGTTGTTTATATGTACTTTGATATCGTCTACAACGTTATTATATTGAGTCCAATTATTCATCTCTATCTTATTCCAATCTAAAGGTTTGCTAGGTAGCTTGTACACATGTGCTTTAAAGCGAATATTCTCAGCACAGCATATAGGTAGTTGATTTTCAATATGCGTACTTGAGGATTGTTTATTACACCCGTACTGGTCGAGGAAGTTTTTACCCTCTTGTTTAAGCTCAAGTACCCTGATCTTATCTCGAAATAATTCTTTGACGTAGCCTATTCTTATTGCTTTTTTTACATAATAAGAGACGTGCGGCTTGCTTATCTTTAGTTCAAATGCTATTTGGGCTTGAGTAGAATGTTTCTGATCTATAGACACCATAATATTTGCTAGCAAAGTTAAAGATCGTCGATAAAACTTTGAACAGTCTTTGGACAAATCGAGCTGTGGATTTCAGAATCTAGTTCTATGTGTCGGAAATCATTGTTCCTTTAGATCAGTTCTTGTATGATTCTCTGAAATGATATCTTTAGTATTATCATCAATATTGATCTCATCGTATTCAGGATCGTCAATATCTTCATTCCTCTCGTTCTTGTCCTCATTTTCAATTATTAGGGTGGAATTGATCCTTTGATTAAATTCCTCGGTTATCGATTCTAACCTTTCCGATAACCACTGAATATTTTTATCATCTAACTCTCTCTCCATGACCCTCTTCTCAATTTTTTGTTCTTCTAGTGTAATGTCTGAAATGAATCCGTGAGAAGCAATATCATAACTAGCATATTCAGACTCAATTTTCTTTACTGTGTCGGTTGCTGCTTCGATCCCTTTTTTACGGGCTAACTCATTCAGAATTGTCAACTCTGGCAGTATGACATACTCTGTTCTGTTAAGGGACAGATTATAATTCACCTCTCCGAATAATTTTGCGAAGCTTGGGAGAATGAATTCGTTCCAAAATCTCTCTGTTCCGGCATATCCTATTACATTGTCAATTTCTACACGTCTGCCATGTTCATTGCTATTTAGAAACTCCCAATCTTCTTCAAGTATCAATCCTTGATAATACAGTTTTTGAGCTAAATTCTTATGTGGACTATCTTTATCAAGATTCTCTGCAACATCCTCTATTGGTACCCCAAGCTTTTCAAGAGTGTCAAGGGATATTCCTATCCGTGGTATGTCAGGAACCTCTCCAGCTATAGCCCGCCCAGTCACGTCACCATCTGTCAGTATCGCTACCTTTGCACCTTCTTGGTTAGCTAGTTTGCTGAACTTTTTTGCATTATCGGTTAGAAAGCCTCCTGTATAACACAAAGCGAAACCGTACTGGTCTGCATAAGGCGCTAGAAGTTCAACTATGCCAGCTTTCTCTATTATCATAACGAACGTTGCTATTCTCTTTATTTCTTCTAGCGCTTCAAACGATACATCATAGATTTTTCCTCTAAAGTGTATGTGAGCCCGTGTTGCTTCGTATATCCCTAAGGCCTCTCGTTCGATGCCTATTTTACCTGTTTTTACAAACTGTCCATCGACCAGTTTTAGTTCAGGAATTCTGTCACAAATACCTTTAACAAGACTTTGTAAGTATCGCCTAGTGACGTTGATTCCGTGTTCCTGCAGAGTCGGTCTTATCCTATAAACTGGAGTACTGGTATTCCATCTGTCAGTTTTCTTAAGACCTGGGTTAAGAAGCACTTCTTTATATCGCTTAATGAGATATTCTGTAAAAATGGATGTCGCACTTATCTTATTACCTTGGTCGTCGTATTTAGTATTATGACTACCACCTCCTCCAGAGCATGCTTTGACCGTTGTCTCCGCGATTACAGAAGCGAATGGTCTTAGGTCGATAACTGATTTCCCATAACTTCTATAGCTAATCTTTGGAGAGACGAGGTTTACGAATATGAGTGTATGTGGCTTCTTGCATTTTTTTCTATCATACGAATACCCGAAATGTTCAAATATTTGAAATATGCTTCCTGAAGAATAACGATATTTTTCACTTCGTGTTTCCCATCTAAAAGTTCCTTCAGGTCCTCTCATAAATGAATAGTTCCCCGGCATAACAGATGAATTGAGCGATTCTACATAGTACAGATTATTTGCTAAATTAGTAGTACTTACCACGGCGATTTCAAAGAAGAATGGAATCTCTACTCCAGTTTTTTCATCTTTATGGTATCCGAATTTCGATTTGTACTTAAGATCGCTAATTTCCAGCCCTCGCTGTTCAAATCTCCTCCTTAGTGCATCAGCTCTCACCCTCTTGTTAGTATTGAATGGTAGTGAAAGTTTAGATGGGTCTGAGATTGGACCTAGATGGTTCATACTGAAATCGTGTAGTTGTTCATATAATTGTCGAATAAGCACTGGATTTCGTTTAATTTGACCAATGGGCATTGAGGTGAGTTCAGTTTTCTTCATGTTACTTCCTTCTCTAAAGACACTTCGTAGTATACGATGAACTGTCATGTTATCATCTTCCAGTCCAAGGATAAATTCACTGAATTCATGAGGGGTATAATAATAAATACTGCACATGTTAGTCCAATTTCTTTCAATTGGCTGAACTTGACAAAATCTAGATACCATACCATCTTCGTCAATAAAAGTAAAATCAATATAGGGTACTATAGTTGTATAGTCTATCAAAAAATTCTTTAATATAGCGAGATCCAAACTACTGGCTGGAACGCGGAACTCTACTTCGATAAAATTCTCTCTATCATCGCATATATTTTGTACCTGATACTCCTTTACTTCACATTCTCTGTTCTGTTTAAGCCTATCAACATGTAAAGTGACATAGAATACCTTTTGTAATGTTCTTATTATTAGTGGTTCGTTCCAATCTGCCGTTATTTCATTGTCCTGGCATCCTTCTACTGCAAGAATGTATGGTATGCGAAGAATTTCTTTTAAAGCGTCGCCAAGAGCACCCCTGCTTATTCTAAATTGATATCTTTTGCTGCTATAAAATCTATCAAGGTCAAAAATTCGCCTTAACTTTTCTTTAGTGAATATATCTTGCTCATGAGGATATGGATTTGAGTTGCGAACTAATATACGTATGATATCCGGTTCCTTCAGAATCTGAACTCTTACTCCTGGTATTACATCCTTATCGTTATCTTGACTTCGTTGGTGTGTTTCGTGAGAATCTATACTGTTATCAATAAGCTCTTTTGTTCCAAAGTGAGGCAGGTACTCCTTTACAACGCCTATCCTGGTCTCCATTCCTCTTGAGGTTAGATCATCCATGGTAGTCTTGTGAGAGGAGAAGATGACTGAGGGGTCGGTAATTTCCAATGATATATCATGTTCTATTTCGTCCATGATTTCGCTACCCTCCGCTGATGTCGATTGCGGTTGTATGCTCTTTAATTCGTCATCTATGTACTCAGCCATCTGATGTCAAATCTCCTTCGGAGGAACATAATTCTTCAGCTAGACCCTCTTTCATCAAGTCGGCTGCACAGAGCTTACAGAATTGACCAACTTTTCTCAGATATTTGATCCTCAATGTAGAAGTAGGTTTTCTGCTACAGTTTATCCCCGAACAGATTACTTTAAATTCATCGGAATTGGACAAAGGTTGAGTAGGATCCATGTTGATAACTCAGCATAATCCTCTCACAATCTTCTGCTGGTTGTAGCCTCGAAACTCCTACCAGCAGAAGTTGGGTGCATATTCAAACCTTTTGAAATTGCGGATTCCAACAAACTTACAATGTACTTCGACCGTGGAACGTCTCCTCTTATTATATCGATCTTTTTTCTCAATTCAGCAGGAATGCTGAAGGAAATAATTTCTGTCATATTATATGTACCAAAGAAAAATATAATAACCTTGATTGTTATATTTAATAACTGTCATAACAGAGAATGTTATCAAAATCAATGAGAAAGAAGTTAAACGAACATAATTGGTTATGGATAGAAAAGCAAGATAGTAACCCTTCTCAAACTTGGCAAAGACTGAAAAAGCTCTCAGTAACAGCCATTAATGATTTAACGCTGTTGGCAAACAAATTGCCTGAAGATAAACAAGAGGAAATTTTCAGCCCTAATCGGGTCGAAGATCTTATAGCACAAATCATATACATAGGATTTTTCAGTCAATCCCATGAAAATTTCAATTCAAGGAAATCCGAAATAGCAGCAAGACTGATAAAAAGGGGAATTGATTTAAGCATAAATCAGTATATGAATTCTAGCCCAGAAACACCATCATTGATTAAACCAACTCTTGATCATCTAAACCAGACTGTTGATATCTGTAGTGACATATCCTATAAAATGAAACTAAAAAATATAGATGAAGAAGTAGAAGGTTCAGAATATCGATATCTCTTCAGTTGGAACAATATGCTTACTAGAGAAAAAAATATATTAATAAACTTCATACTTTCTAAGACTGGCGATTTTATTGCAGTTATTCTTAAAGTACAAAATAAGGGAGATAATAGAAGGGTTATCACTTTCGGCATAGATAAGGGAGACTCAGAAATCGTAGCTCAAGGAACATTCCAAATAGCTATTGACAATACACATACTCATGCTGAAGCGTGTATCTCTGATGTCCATCATCAAATAATATGGAAAGACGAACTTTTGGTCATTGAAGTTGTTAAGGATACCAGCTTGACCTGGAGAAATAACTTAAGCCACAATCTTACCAACAGTTTGGATTATGGTAATGACTTTAATTTCTACATCAAGAAGAACGATGGACCAAAGAAACGGACTAAACAATTAAAATGATTATGAATTCACAATTATGTATATTTCCCGAAATATAACGTACTGGATTATATTTCAATTTTCGGCTCTAAATTATTCTGGCTAATGAACAGATTTTCTGCTATTTCAAAGTAGCAACATCTATTTTGGCCAGTATCTGTTGGAATTTAGTTTCCATCTCTTCACGCATTTCTCTAAGGTCCGATTCATACTTTTCTTTAATTAGATATATTTCCATATCTTTTTCCTGCAGTTTTGCTTCGATACTTTTACCTTTAGCTTCCAGTGTCGTATAATCCAAGAAAGTAAGATATTTCATACACTTTGAGGCATAAATTTGTCTTCTGTCAGGCTCCTTCTTCGTGTAGTACGGGGATTTACTATGACCGAGAAACCATTCACTATAATCCTGATTAACTTGGTCGCTGATTACTGTCTTTGTGAAACGTCTGAAGGAATGAAGAGTAATCTTTCTACGACGCTGCACATTTTCTTTTCTTTCGTCTAGTCCTACAATAGCTAGAAGTCTTTGAAACTCCCTTAGGATCTTATCATACAATAGCATAGGATCGATGGTTGAATATACAGTAAATACTAAGTCATTTTCATTCTTCTCCCTGGGTCGTTCCACATTATTATACTTCCATTCTATCCATTGTTTTAGATAAAGGGTCGCCTCATCTGAAATATATATATCTCTTCCGGTTTTAGTCTTGGCATACTCTCTTCGAATACGTATCTTGGTTGGGTTAACTGAAAAATCTATATCCTTAATTCTGATTGCAAGACACTCTGTTGCTCTCATTCCTCCACTTGCTAACACCAGTAAATATGTCCTTAGTCTACGATTATTACACGAAAGCAATATCCTTCTAATGTCGGATATATCGATAGCCTCTTCGTCCTCACGATATACTTTAGGCATCTTTACTTTTCGTTTAAACTTTGAAGAAACAATATCGATATCGTAATAAGCTAAATAAGACCTTACAGCGGCAACGTAGAGACTGATACTGTTCGGTGTAAGGTTAGCATTAATATTTAGTAAATATGAAACAAATTCGTCAATTACTGTGTACACATTGATCTCGTTACACAATAACGGTCCTAGAATAGTTTCTATATCATATCCCTTATAGGTAGTTGTCAAAAATCTCTGAAAGTGGGCTAATGCGCATTCATAGGCATATTTTGATTTTAAACTGTTGCGAAGTACACTAGACAAAAAGATGCATGGGGACTGAAATTGCATCAATAATTTCTGTACTTTCATATTATCTTATTGTTAGATACATGTAATGAGTTAATATAACCTTTGTCGTCATACTAAGAAGTATTAACAGTAGCTCTTCAAAGAGAAAAGGGCATAAAGAATTACTTATCAGCAATTATGATACCAATACGTAATTATTTAGCCAATTCGGGCGGTGATATTCAGTTAGTAAGAGTGCAGATGCTGCTCGAGTAT